>CAIYOV010000113.1 GCA_903927935.1 uncultured Bacteroidota bacterium
CTGCTGAGATACTCACTTTAAATGGCTATTCAGTTATTACAGCCATTAACGGAAAGGAAGGATTTAATGAGGCTAAAAGCAAAAAACCAAATCTCATTATCTGTGATATTATGATGCCCGAAACAGATGGCAAAACATTCCTGAAATTAGTAAAGGACGATAACGCTACCAATTCTATTCCTCTTGTATTTTTTTCTGCCGGCTCTGTTCCAAATGAAGTGAGAAAGGGCTTAGTGCAAGGAGCCGATGAATATCTGTCTAAACCTTTCAGTGAACAGGATTTGCTGATGGTGGTGGAAAGAAACCTGAATGGTCATAAGAAGTAAAATTTTATAATTGGTCTGTCAATTGACTACTAGTTTCACTACTACGCCTGCTTTATATCACATATATTAATTCGTCCACTATTGTCGAAGTTGTATATGTATCGAATGATATTTTTATTGGTGATGAAAGTCACCGTTGTTGATGATATCAACTCGTATACTTGTAGTCAAATTTTCGAGTATGAATTACCTGGCATAAATAAAATTTTTCATTTGGATAATCATGGCATATGAAAACTATTTTACTTATTGACGATAGCAAAGATAATCGCGAGGATTTCTGTGAAATACTTGAAGTGTCAGGCTATTGTGTAATTGCTGCCGACAACGGAACATCCGGATTGCAAAAGGTAAAGGAAATGGAACCTGATTTAATTCTAAGCGATATACAAATGGCAGGAATGAATGGATTTGAAATGAAGGAAAAGATAAATGAATGGCAGGCTAAAACCGGCAGCAGAAATATTCCTTTTATATTTCTTACAGCATGCTCTTCTATTCAGGAAAAGCAAAAGGCAGCCGAACTTGGTGCAAACGCATACCTTACTAAGCCGATTGAAATCAATACCATTCTTGAAACCATAGAGACTATTTTTTAATAGTTATTTGTTTTTATAACCTGATGACAAACAAACTGACACCACTGAGAATTTCCCACATCATCTTGTAAGAATTATTCTTGTTGCACTTTCTTATAAGTAATACCAATTCACTTCTGTTTGTGCCTTGAATTTGGCAGTTTATTAGCTATTAAAGAATGGTGATTGATAATAGTAAAGAGATTGAGAATAGTCATTGTCACCTGTCAGAAGGAAGCATATTTTTATCAGTGTCAAATTGTCGTGTAACACCAGTCAAAAAAATATATGAAATACTTAAAAGTAACCGTCATAGCAATTAGCGCTTCCGCGTTTTTATTTTCGTGTGGAGATAAGACAACAGGCAGTTATACTTCAAAGAACTCAGTAGCCGATCAGTCAGCTCAGACACCAATAGGAAATGAAAACGACAATTCAGGAGAAATAAAGATAGGCATCCAAACTTGGTCAACTACAAACCTGAACGTAAGCACATTTAGAAATGGCGATGCAATACCGGAGGTGAAATCTGATAAAGAATGGGACCTGTTTGGTAAAGAAGGAAAACCTGCCTGGTGTTATTACAACAATGATCCCTCAAACGGTGAAAAATACGGTAAACTATATAACTGGTTTGCTGTAATCGATAAAAGAAACCTCGCCCCTAAAGGATGGCGATTACCAAATGACACAGACTGGACAACATTGACAAACGCTTTAGGTGGAGCAACATCTGCCGGTTTGAAAATGAAAAGTTCCAGCGGTTGGAAAAACAAGGGCAATGGCAATAACACAAGTGGATTTAAAGGTCTTCCCGCTGGTTACCGGTACTTCTTTGGTCCATTTTACAGCATGGGAGTAGGCGCTTATTGGTGGAGTACTTCAGAGCTTTTTACTTATGATGCTTTCCCCCGCTACCTGAATAGCGACTACGACAATATTTACAGATTCAGCTATGATAAACAGAATGGTTTGTCAGTGCGCTGTCTTAAAGAATAACTTCATCCAATATTTCAGTTTGTTGTATTAAGTTCAGACGGTTTACTAAACTTATTCATCCACCAAATAATCAATAGCATTATTAAACTGTATGTGACTACAACATATATCAGAGAATGATTGATTTCAAAAAAGGTAGCAGAGAAGTGCTCGAAAGTATAACATAGAAAAACAAACCGTATCATATTGATTACAAATACGGCTAAAATTCCGAATGGAATAAACCACAATTTATTTTTCCAACTACCTCTAAAAAAGAGTATTGAACCGGTAAAAACAACCGTGGCGGGTATTGCTAAACAATGTTCCTGAGCCATAATAAACCTACCGCTATGTTTGTAAAATACTGATATCCCGGCATGGAATGTTTCTTCGCCTATCCAATTGAGTATAGCGCTTGAGATACCTGAATAGAAACTTCCCAAACGGTCAATAAATTTGAGCCAGACGTGACTTGCGATATCCGCATTTAGTAAGAAATAGTGAACAACTTTCCATCCTGCATAAACAGCAATTATTTTAATTACAAAGAGATTTGCCTCATCTTTGATAAACGATTTCCATTTGCGTATTTGAATTGCACTCATATAAGCTTATAAAAAAAGTGCATCTGATATTTCTATCATGATGCACTTATAATTATTTAATGTTGATGCAAAAGCTACTCTCCCTTTTCCTTTCTATTTGCTTTCAACTTTTTATATCCATAATAAGCACTCCCAATTACTAAAGCACTTATACCACCGTCAATGGGACCTCCTGTACCGCCCGGTCCGCCACCGCCACCTTGTGCGCTAACTACTAAGGCTAAAAAAGTCATTCCCGCAACCATTAAAACCGACATTAACTTGCTATTCATACTATCTTTTTTTGCTAAGCCAAAGAACAATAATAATTTTCACAGTTCCAAATAAATATTACTTAATAAAAAATTTACCTGTCCGTACAACTCCACCGTTTACTGTTTTTACCATCACATAGCCGGTAAAACTGCTCATCAGTTTGCTATAGATACCTGACGAACCAAATTTTTCAGATGAAATTTGCTGACCGAGAACATTATAGATGTCTATGGTTGCGTTCACGTTTTCCATATTGCTAAAGTCAACGTAAAGCGTGTTTCCGCTACTAAACATCTTAAATTGATCAGCAGCAACATGATTCACTCCAGATATAACGAGCTCACTAAAATGAATCACAAAGCGGTCCGGATTATCAGCTAAAGTTTGAGTGAAACTATAGTTATTGTTTGCCCGCAGGTCAGTCAATTGACCGTTAGCTTTATCTTCCAGTATAATTACGGTGCTGATATCAAAGTTGTCGATTCCGGCAAAAGTGAGCGTAAAGTTACCATTAACACCTGGCCATATACCTAGGTCGATACTTGGGGTCTCTTCAATAGAATGATAAGTATTGATAGCCATAAACACATCATTGTTCTTAGTATACAATGTTGGAACCCCAGCATCACTTGTTATTTTCCTCGAATCAAAACCGACTTCAAAATCGCTGGTAGCATCACTACTATAACCGCAATAGGTGTAATCGGTATGACCATTGCCGGTAACTTGTATGGCTAAGCCTGCACCATTCGTTTGCTTGTAAAACACCGGGCTTTGAGTAGCCGCACAATTATTCTTATCGAATGTAAAACTTGCGGAACCTAAAAGTGTGGGAGTTTGTGTTACCGGGGCTCCCAATCCCCTGTGTACCATCACCGCCTGAAATGGCGCTAAATATCCTGCGTTAACCACTCCGCTGTTTGAAAAATTATAGATAGCCGGAATAATTAAAGGTCTATAAATGCCCGATTCATCATATACACATGCGTCATCAAACCCGGGGTTTGAACTAAGCGTTGCGGCCATGTTTAAAGGAGCCAAAAACGGATTAGCTAACAAGTGCCATCCACTCACAATGTTGAAAGGTTGTGAAATAGACTGAACGGTTTCATTGGTCCAGTTACTATTCTTTAAACCGGTGAGTGTATAACTATCTGCCTGGTTAGGTAAGCCAATAAAAGTGTGTACTCCTGCTGTAAGTTTTGCTGTGTAACCAACCCCAGGATTTGCTGCATTACCAGGTCCCAGTGCTGTCCAAGCATATTGATAGCACGATGTATTCAGCGGATTGCTCTCATCGTAACTCCAAACTGTACCAGGGGCGGAAACTGCCACATTCTCATCGCACAATCCACCTGGAACTGGAGGGAAATATGGAATGTAAGGACCACTACCTGTAGCACCAAACTGGTCTAAATTCATGGCAATAGGAGATCCAATACGATGGTATCCCGTAGGTGAAGGAATGAATCTTTCCACTTTAATAACACCGGTTCCGCTTTGGGTCAGGTTAGTGCCTGTGTAATTAAAGTTATCTAGAATTGCACTCTGACTAGACGAAGTACTTCTAAAAATCAGTTCCCCGCCATTACCAACATTCACGTGACCGCCTAAATCCAGTTTCCGCATAATAATGCAGGATCCGTTAACAATACCCGAAGTATATGTTTCCGGATTAAATTCGTCAATTTGCAATTTACCACTAACTGTATAATTTGAAACAGACGATACAATATGACAGGCACGGTTCCCCGAAATTATTCCGTAAGCGTTAACACCACCAAATAAATCGGTTCCGTATAAGTGAATCTCTTTACCTGTCAAAGTTAAAGTGGCATCGGCATTTACTCTTAAGTTATGTACCTGACTAAATGCAGCAGAAAAAATAGCATTAGATATTACCGGGCTAAATGGAGTGCCGGCCGGAATTATTACATCATAATCTGAATTCGGAATGTTGATTGGAAGTTGTAAAGTTTGGGCCGTACCAGAAGTAAGTGTCCAGTTAGCAGGAAGGTCCCATTGATTACTTGCGCTTCCATTCCATGTATAACTTCCAACAGCTGGTCCGCCAAAAATAGCAGTGCTGAAAACCAAAGCAGTAATTAATAGCGCCAACTTTGGTATTGTATAGGTGTTCTTTTTCATGATTTCTATTTTTAATGTTAACTAATAAGACAATGCAAACATACCTTGGCGAAAATCTGACTAGAATGATGTAAGTCAATTACAGCGATGATGCTGATGAGTGTTTTATTTCATTTGTGGTTGTATTTACGAAATCAGGCATCTGTGTTTGTATTTTTAAAAGTGTATTACACTGTAGGAAACGACTGCTGGTTAACTACTTTTGCCATTCCCGTAATAACTTCTTTCTTCGTGCGCAATGAACAAGCGCAAAATATTTAACGATCCGGTGCATGGTTTTATCACCATTCCGCACGAGTTGATATTTGACATTATAGAGCATCCCTACTTTCAGCGTTTGCGGAGAATAAAACAATTGGGCTTAAGCGATTATGTATATCCTGGTGCAATACATACGCGCTTTCATCATGCACTAGGTGCTTTCCATTTAATGCGTAAGGCTCTTTCGATGCTAAAAATCAAAGGCATCAAAATTTCGGAAGAGGAAGAATTGGCTGCTGAAATTGCTATTCTGCTTCACGATATCGGTCACGGTCCTTTCAGCCACACGCTTGAGAAATGCCTGATTGCCGATGTGAATCATGAAGATATTTCGAAGATTTATATGAAGAAGTTGAACGAACACTTCAAAGGAAAGTTGAGTTTGGCTATTCAGATTTTCGAAGGCACTTATAAAAAGAAGTTTCTTCATCAACTCGTTTCATCGCAGTTAGATGTTGACCGTTTGGATTACCTCACGCGAGATGCTTTCTTTACCGGTGTAAACGAAGGTGCCATCAGCTACGAGCGTATCATTGAAATGATGAATGTTCGTAAAGACGAACTTGTGGTAGAACAAAAAGGGATTTATTCTATAGAGAGTTTCATCATAGCCAGACGTTTAATGTATTGGCAAGTGTATTTACACAAAACAGTATTGTGTGTAGAACAGATGATGGTAAAGGCTATTGAACGCGTCAAGTATTTAATTGCGAAGGGTGAAAAGCTAGATGCTTCTCCTGCACTATCACATTTCCTTCATAACAAAATAAAGCTGAAGGATTTTGAGAAAGATGCAAAAGTTCTCAACTACTATTCGCAACTTGATGATGTAGATATTTTTGCGGCATTTAAATATTGGCAATACAGTAGCGATAAAGTATTACGCATTCTATGCGAAGCAATTCTTGAACGCAAACTGTTTAAAATTGAAATTGGCAACAAGGCATTTAGCTACAAGAAGATCAAGGACCTGAACGAGCGCGCTATGAAGAAGTTTAAAGTAAGTGAAGAAGAAGCCGGCTATCTGGTGTTTTCTGATTCTACTTCTAATTACGCATATAACCCTACCGAGAACCGCATCAATATTATGCTTGGCAAAAACGAAGTAACTGATATTGCACAAGCCAGCGACCAGCTTAATATTTCTGTATTGAGTGTACCGGTTACCAAGTACTATGTTTTCTACCCTAAACCACTATTCAATTAAATGAAGCAAATCCTTCTCCTCACCTCTCTCATCATTTCACTACATACATTTGCACTCGACTTCACCGGCAACAAACTTCTTTCATACAAACTATGGAACACAGTTAGCAAAGAGGAGCTACGAGAAAAAATGAAGAAGAATCATGTTCCGAAATCAATGCTTAATCCAAAACAGGATATCGACATTTATGATATCACTTATAAAAGCTTCTGGCACGATAGTTCATGCATACTCGCCTCCGGTTTGGTATTTGTTCCCCGGGGATTCGGCAAACCAATGGCAGAAGTAGTTTATCACCATGGAACCAGAGTCGAGAAAGGTAGGAAGAAAGATATTGGAGGAGTCGATTATATCTGTCTGGGTTTGGCGGCAGATGGCTACCTTGTTCTTCAACCTGATTATATCGGTTTAGGGCATGGTGATAAGTTTCACTTATATCAGCAATATAAATCTTTAGGTCAGGCAAGTGTTGATATGATTTATGCCGTTCTCGAATTAAAAGATTCCCTCAAGTTTGAACTAAACAGCCAACTCTTTCTAACCGGTTATTCTGAAGGTGGCTATGCCGCGGTAGCAACAAACAAATATATTCAGGAAAGCTACCCCGATATTAAAGTAACAGCAACATCCGGTAATAGCGGAGCCTACGATATGGCTGGTGTGCAAAGCGAGGTCATGTTCAAAAAATATGGACATCCGCATTATTTGCCATTTCTTCTGCGCGGTCTCAATGAAGTATATCACTTTGTTCCGGATATCAATACCATTTATAAATCTCCTTACGATTCAATTATACCCGCCATGTTTGACGGCTCACATAGTTTCAGAGAAATAGATAAGGTATTACCAGAAATACCTAAAGATATGGTGCGCGATACCTTTGTAGATTTGTTTATTCACGACCCTGATTTTCCACTCCTCAAAGCACTCGTTGATAATTCACTCTGTAATTGGAAACCAGAAAACCCGATTCAGCTTTGTTACTGCGATAATGACGAACAGGTGAACTACAAAAATTCATTTGTAGCCCGTGATGGAATGAAAAAACTGGGCGCCAAGCATATTCTGCTTCAGGATGGCGGAAAAAAATACGGACACAACAAGTGCGCTATGTTTGCCTCGATGTATTCTCAACTTTACTTCGATAGTTTCCGCAACGGAAGTAAATATGGAACAAGGGGCAATGCCGGAAAAAGATTCATGTTGTCTTTAGCCCGGTTAGCGGTAAAGCCTTAGGGTGTTGAAAAAATATTTTCTTCACACACACAATAAAAAAAAACCTGCACGTTTTACGAGCATATTTAAGACCCTGAGATGGAGATTACAGCGAAGGAATTAGCCGTTTTGCTCAACGCAAAACTCGAAGGAGACCCTGATACACGAGTAAACAAACTCGCTAAAATTGAAGAAGCCGATAAGGATTCTTTCTGCTTTCTCGGAAACCCTAAATATTTCCATTATGCACAAACTGCAAAGGCGGGTATTCTTCTTTGCGATGAAACACTTGAATACAACGCATCGAATATCACTGCTGCGCTTCGTGTTAAAGATCCGTATCAGGCGTTTCAAAAACTCATGGAAGCGTATGCTGCCATGAACAGCACACAAAAGTCTGCGGGCATTGAACCTAATTCACATATCGGTAAGAATTCAACTTACGGAGAGAACTTCCATCTGGGTTCGTTCAGCTATGTTGGCGACCACGTAAAGATTGGAAAGAACGTAACCATTTATCCAAACTCGTTTATCGGTGACAATGCAGAAGTAGGTGACAATACCATCATTTATTCGAACGTTTCTGTTTATCACGATTGTAAAATCGGGCACCGGAACATTCTTCACTCCGGTTGTGTAATAGGAAGCGATGGTTTTGGCTTTGCACCTCAGGAAGATGGCACTTACAAAAAGATACCCCAAACAGGTAATGTAGTTGTAGGCAACGATGTAGAAATAGGCGCCAACACCTGTATTGACCGCGCAGTGATGGGTTCAACTAAAATTGGTGACGGAGTTAAGCTTGACAACTTAATTCAGGTAGCACATAATGTAGAGATTGGCGACAACACGGTCATTGCCGCACAGGCAGGCGTATCCGGTTCAACTAAATTCGGAAAGAATGTGATGATTGGCGGACAGGCAGGCATCACCGGTCATTTAACTATTGCCGATGGGGTAAAGATACAGGCACAGGCTGCGGTAATTCGCGACATACCGGAGAAAGGGAAAGGTGTATCCGGTGTGCCGGCCATTGATGCAAGGGAACATTACCGGATACTGGCTTCGATAAAAATACTGCCACAATTGTTTCAGCGGGTAAAAGAATTAGAGAAGAAACTGGAAGAGAAAAAGTAAAATGCATTGAATATTGTATGTGTAGTTAATGTCATGTAAATAAATAGTTTTGTCACCCTTTAGAAATCGTTAATGACGCATTCTTTTCAGCAGACAATCAAACAAGAGGCATCGCTTACCGGTGTTGGCTTACATACCGGTCAAAACGTTACAGTAACGTTTCTTCCCGCGCCTCCTAATCATGGCATCAAGTTTCAGCGCATTGATTTAGCCGATAAACCAATCATTAATGCCGATTGCGATTTAGTTACTACCGTTCAGCGCGGAACAACTTTAGAAAAAGGCAATTGCATGGTAGCAACGGTAGAGCACGTGATGAGTTCGCTGATTGGTTTGCAGATTGATAATTGCCTGGTGCAGTTAGACGGTATTGAAATGCCGATAATGGATGGCAGTGCCAGATATTTTGTAGAGGCTTTAGAAAAAGCAGGTATACAGGAGCAGAGCGAAGAGCGCGATATTTTTGAATTGCGTCAGAACATTCATTATGTAGATAAGGAAAGTGGAGTTGAATATCTCGCTATGCCTTCAAACCGGTATAAAGTAACCGCGCTGATTGATTATAAAAGCGAAGTACTGGGTCAGCAACACGCTACGCTTGATAAAGTAAATGACTTTAAAAAAGAAATTGCGCCATCACGCACCTTTTGCTTTTTACATGAACTGGAAATGCTCTATGAAGCCGGCCTGATTCGCGGTGGCGATTTGAATAATGCCATTATCGTAGTTGATAAACCGATTACCGAAGAAGAAAGAATGAAGCTGGCTGCGCTCTTCAACAAGCCCGATATTAAAGTAGTAGAAGAAGGAATACTGAACAACGTTCAGTTGCATCATCACAACGAACCGGCCCGCCATAAACTGCTTGATGTGGTTGGTGATTTAGGTTTGATTGGAACGCCTATCAGTGCGAATATTATTGCTACCAAACCCGGTCATAAACACAACGTTGAGTTTGCAAAGGTTTTAAAACAACACATTAAGCAGGAAAGAATGAAAGACCCAGCACCTGCTTATGACCAAAACGTTCCTCCTGTTTACGATGCCACTGATATAGAAAAAATTCTTCCGCACCGGTATCCTTTTCTGATGATTGATAAAATCATTTACCTCACCGAAAATGAAGTAGTGGGTGTAAAGGGGGTAACTATGAATGAGGAGTTCTTCCGCGGACACTTTCCCGGCAATCCGGTAATGCCCGGTGTATTACAGTTAGAAGCGATGGCGCAAACCGGTGGAATTCTGGTGCTGCACAAACTTCCTGACCCGCAGAATTACGACACATACTTTATTAAAATTGATAAAGTAAAATTCAAAGCCAAGGTAGTTCCTGGTGATACGGTTCTCTTTAAAATGGAATTGCTCTCACCTATGCGCAGAGGAATTATTGAAATGAAAGGAAGTGCTTACGTTGGAAACAAATTAGTAAGCGAAGCAGAATTAATGGCCAAGATTCAACGAAAAGACGGAAAGTAATCAGCTAAATCAATAATGAACCAACCCTTCTCCTACATACACCCCCAAGCCGAAGTTGCAGACAATGTTGTTGTTGAGCCCTTCGTTACAATTTCGAAAGATGTAGTAGTGGGCGAAGGAACCTGGATAGGTCCGCACGTAACCATTATGGAGGGTGCACGTATTGGCAAGAACTGCAGAATATTCCCCGGTGCGGTTATATCTGCTATTCCGCAGGACTTAAAATACAAAGGCGAAAAATCGAAAGTTATTATTGGGGATAATGTGACCATTCGAGAGTATGTTACTGTAAACAAAGGCACCGAAGCATCGATGCAAACAACCATAGGGAACAACACTTTGCTGATGGCTTATGTGCATATTGCGCACGACTGTGTTATTGGAAATAATTGTGTTCTTGCCAATAACGCAAATCTTGCCGGGCATGTGGAAGTTGGTGATTATACCATTCTAGGAGGTTCAACAAATTTTCAGCAGTTTGTAAAAATAGGAAGGCACGTAATTGTGAGCGGTGGTTGTTTAGTAAACAAAGATATTCCTCCGTTTGTTCGTGCTGCCCGTCACCCTACTACTTATGCCGGTGTAAATTCAATTGGCTTAAGAAGAAGAGGATATTCCACTGAACAAATCAATGAGATACTCGATGTTTACCGCATTCTCTACATCCGCGGTTTCAACACCAGTACAGCCCTCAAATATATTGATGCCGACATTGAATCGAGTGCCGACAAAGACGAAATAGTCAACTTCATCCGCGAAAGTGTGCGGGGTATCATGAAGGGGTTTAAGAGTTCGAGTGAGGAATAGGTAAAAACATTTTCCTTTCCCATTAGTTACAACAGATTCGTTTGTTAATAAAATAAATTACACCTATATAAGTGTAATTCTTACTTTTAAGCCTATTCTGTTTTGACCTGCAGAATGCCACCGACAAATGAAGAGAATTTACACGCTTGCAGCGCTGTTGTTTATTTTTTCTAATTCTCATGCTCAAATTTCAAAGGGAAAGGATTTCTGGTTTGGATTTACGCAAAATTATTATCTGCAAACCGGAGAAATGCGAGTGTATATCACTTCCGAGACACTTTGTAGCGGAATGATTTCTTCACCTCTTCAAGGATGGTCACAAACCTTTACTGTTACTCCGGGTATTTCCACATTAGTTGTAGTGCCATATAACATTGGCGAAAATCTGAATAGCGATGTAATTGAAACTAAAGCATTGCATGTGACTACTACTGAGTGTGTAAGTGTATTTGCGCATTACTATCAACAATTTACATCAGATGCAGCAGTTATTTTCCCAACTAATTCTGTAGGCGATAATTATGTGGTAACTTCCTGGTATAATGCCAGCATGAACAATGGCAACCCCGAATTTTTAATTGTAGCCACCGAAGACAATACAAACATTAACATTACTCCATCAACAGTTGCTGGCACACATCCTGCTGGAACTACCTACAGTATTACAATTGACAGCGGGCAGGTATATCAATTACAAAGCACCATTGGAGACTTAACCGGTACAATGGTTCGGGGAACGAATGGCAAAAACTTTGCTCTTTTTGGAGGGCATGTTTGCGCCAACGTAATAAATTGCGGATATTGCGATCACCTATTTGACCAACTCTATCCTACTCCATCTTGGGGAACAGAATATGTTACCGTTCCATACTTAACACGGGACTATGATGTATTTCGCGTACTTGCTTCACAAAACGGAACACAATTTAGAATTAATGGAGGAGCACCATTAAACTTAAATGCAGGGCAGTTTAACCAGTTTACATTAAATGCTGTTTCTTATATAACATCCAACCTTCCAGTTTCTGTAATGCAATATAGCACTGGTACCGATTGTGATGCCAATGCAGATGCTTTTGGCGATCCTTTTATGATTGCGTTAAGTCCTATCAACCAATCTATCAATAACGTTACCTTTAATGCTTTTGCAAATGCAAGTGCTACGTTTACATATTACGCAAACATAGTTGCAAAAACTGCTGACTTATCTTCAGTAACATTAGATGGTGTGGGTATTGGTGGTTCATTTGCCCCGGTACCTCAAAATCCCACTTACTCATACGAGCAACGAATTATTACACAGGGTGATCATACGGTAAGCGCAAATCAGGGTATAATTACTTACGTTTATGGTTACGGTGAATATGAATCGTATGGCTACTCAGCAGGCGTTAGAGTTCAAGTTCCGTTTTTAAGTGTATATGATACAAGTAAGGCTTATTGTCCGTTGGATACGGTACAGTTTAGTTTAAATTCACCTGATACCGACAGATTAATTTATACGGAATGGAATTTAGGTGATGGCTCTCCTCACTTGTTCGACACAATACATTTTTGGCACGTGTATAATAATTATGGGGAATACCCTATAACACTTATTTATGAATTACAATCCGCCTGTACAAAAGATACTATCGTAATAGATACAGTAAAAATATTAGGACCCGAACCTGACCTAGGAGGACCATATCAATTCTGCGTTGCACAAAATATCAACCTTCATGCAGTGTCGCATGTATTGCCGGATACGTTGTTCTGGAAAGTTGGCAACAATTCCTTTTTTACGACCGATCCAAATTATGTGTTGAGTATTTACGCAGATAAAGACACCACTGTTTATCTGCGTGTGTCAAGTAATATTTGCGATGGGTTTGATACCGCACGAATATATGTGGCAAGCGACAGTGCAGGATTTACATTCAACAATGCCTGTACAGGCACACCCGTAAATTTTATAAATACATCACGCTATGTTAATGGTTTGTTGTATAACTGGCTATGGGATTTTGGTGATGGTAATAATTCTATTTCTCTTTCTCCTTCTCACCAATATGCATCTGGTGGAACTTATCAGGTAAAACTGCTACTCACCTCACCTGCCGGTTGCAGCGATAGTGTTACCAAGACTGTTAACATTTATTCTAAACCGAGTATCGGACTTATCATTAATCCTGTGTGTAACGATAGTGTACTTACACCTGTAAACAATACAACTATCAGCACAGGTACGATGACCTTTGATTGGTATTTTGGCGATGGCACGGCTCATGATACAACTCAATATCCAGCGCACATTTATGCCCAATCAGGTGGATATAACGTTACACTTCTTGCCTACTCTGGTGGAGGAGCATGCCAAGACAGTATTACTATACCGGCTAACATGAATATCGGTGCCATACAACAGTTTTCGGGAACCAATGTTTGTATGGGACAAACCACGCAGTTTAATGACCTTACCTTTAACTCATCAGGTTCTGCCATTCTTTCATACAATTGGGATTTTGGTGATGCAAGTTCTTCCATACAACAAAGTCCATCACATACTTATACCACTGAAGGAAGCTATCCTGTTACTCTCCTGCTTGATTATGGAGGCAATTGCTATGATAGTGTAACGCATACAGTAACCGTTAAACCAGTACCTTTGGCAGATTTTACGGTAAGTGATTTATGTAATAACGGAACAACAACACCTGTCAATACTTCATCTATCTCTTCCGGCATTATGAACATGAGTTGGAACTTTGGCGATAATACAGGAAACATTTCAGGGCAAAATCCGCCACATACATATGCCCTTTCCGGCAGCTACAATATTCAATTGATTGCTGTTTCAGATTCCGGTTGTGCTGATACTGTTGTTAAACCGATTATTGCTATTCGGGGCACTACTATTGACTTTACAGCGCCAGCTGTTTGTGCGGGGGCCGTAACTGCGTTTAGCGATCAGACTACAAATTCTTATGCTACAGCAATCAACAGTTACGCTTGGGATTTTGACGATGGCAATTCTAGTGCACAACAAAATACCACCCATACTTATGCCATCTTCGGCACATATAGTGTAGAATTAAAATTAGACTATGGAAACAACTGTGCTGATAGTTTGACTAAGGTAATAACGGTAAACGAAAATCCCGTAGCTGCATTTACTATGGCTGATGTTTGTAACGATAGTGTGGCAACACCCGTCAACAACTCTTCTCTTTCTGCCGGTGTAATGAATTACAGTTGGGCATTCGGAGATGGAACACCTTCGATAAACGGATTAAATCCGACACACACCTATCATCAAACAAACAATTATACGGTTCAGTTAATAACCAGCACTTCAACCGGTTGTGCCGACACAACATCTGCTCCGATTATTGTTACTATAGGTTCAAGAATTGATTTTACTGCACCGTCAGTTTGCGAAGGAAACATCACCACATTTACTAATCAAACTTCCAATCCTTATGCAACAACAATCAACAGTTACTATTGGGATTTTGGCGATGGCAATTCTGCTGCACAACAAAACACCACACATACTTATGCCACCTTCGGCTCTTATAATATAGAATTGAAATTAGACTACGGAAACAACTGTGCTGATAGTTTAACTAAGGTTGTATCGGTAAATGAAAATCCAATAGCTGCATTTACTATAGCTGATGTTTGTAACGATAGTGTTGCAACACCTGTCAACAATTCTTCTGTTTCTACCGGTGTAATGAATTACAGTTGGATGTTCGGAGACGGAACTGTTTCATCAAGTGGATTAAACCCCTCTCATACTTATCAGCAAAGTAATTCTTACAATATTCAATTGATTACCTCTACCAATTTCGGTTGTACAGATACTATTTCTCATCCGGTAAATATGATTATCGGCACCTTTATAAACTTTACAACACTTGATTTATGCGAAGGTGCAATTTCTGCGTTCAACAACCAGACCACTAACCCATATAACACTACCATCACCGGTTACATTTGGAACTTTGGAGATGGCAGTTCTTCTACACAGCAAAACACTACACATGTTTATTCTACCTTCGGCAATTACATTGTTGAGTTGGGATTAGATTACGGAAACGCCTGTGCCGACAGTTTAAGCAAACAAGTTGTGGTGAATCAAAATCCTGTAGCTGATTTTAATTCTACGACACCATGTATCGGGAATGACATGCTACTAACAGATGTCTCCACTCCTGCTCTTTCTGTAAATAGTTGGGCGTGGGATTTGGGAGATGGTGCCACCTCGACTACCCAGAATGAGGCTCATAATTATGCCACCGCAGGAAATTATAGTGTGCAGTTGATTGTAGCCACTAACGTGGGTTGTAAAGACACCGTTCAAAAACAGGTGATAGTACTTAGCAAAAGCAACGCCCAATTTACCGCACCTTCTGTTTGCTTTCCTGATGCAACACCGTTTACGAATACTACAGATGTCTCTGCTTACCCGGTTAGCAACTTCATCTGGAACTTTGGTGACGGAATTGGAACAAGTCTACAAACCGACCCTGCTTATTCGTTCACCGTTGCAGGAACATATATGATAACTGTTATAGCCAATTACAGTAACGGCTGTGCAGATACGAGTACACAACAAGTAGAGGTCTATCTTATCCCCTCTGTAACCGGTGTGGTACAGGATGTTTCGTGCTTTGGCGGAAATGACGGAACTATTCAGTTAACCCCCGGTATTGGTCTGCAACCTTTTGCTTATAGCTGGAGTAACGCATTAAGCACCCCTTCTATTACTTCACTTACATTAGGCAGTTACAGCGTTACTTTTACTGATACTCATACCTGTACAGCATCGGCTGTTTATGTAGTGAATCAACCTACTCAGTTATTGATTGATACTACCGTTATACCTGTTACCTGTTATGGTTACAGCGATGGGAGTATCATCGTTAGCGCAAGTAATGGCACACCGGTTTATTTCTATAACTGGAGCAATGGCAACAACACTAATGTTGCCTCGCAGTTGAGTGCAGGAACATATTCTATAACGGTAAGCGACTCTAAGAACTGTAATGTTTCTACCTCAGTTACTTTAGACGAGCCATTGCCTTATACCATTTTGCTGGATACAGTGGCTGCGGTTAATTTAGGCGAAACCGTTTTACTTTCGGCCGATGCTGTGAATGGCAATCCGGTTAGCTGGTTATGGACACCTGACAACTTTTTGAATTGTGCTACCTGTCAGCAAACAGAAGCAGGACCGTATTACAATTATGTATATAATGTTCAGTCGGTGGATGATAAGGGTTGTATTGCCAATGCTACCGTGCGCGTAAATGTGATTCCTAAATATGTGGTGTTTGTTCCTAACGCGTTTACACCTAACGGTGACGGGGCGAATGATTTCTTTGAAGTGTTCGGCAATAAAGAAGCCTGGAAACAATTTGAAGTAAATGTGTTTGACCGTTGGGGCGAACGCGTTTACCAAAGTAACGATATGAACTTTAAATGGGATGGCGTGTATAATGGCAAAATGCTGAACCCGGCAGTATATGTTTATCTGGTGAAAGTGGTTTACCTCAATAATTACTCTGAGAAATTGTTTAAAGGAAGCGTAACGCTCATTCGTTAGGGAATCGAATACTTGTATAGTTTGAGTTTCAGAAACAAATTCCACCTTTGTTACCTCTTTTTTAAAATCAGTAATTAATCTCCTTTTACTATGCAACGGTATAAAGCTTTAGAAGAATTAGTGAACATAGATTCACCAACCGGTTACACCGGCAAGGCCTGTAAATACATTTTTGATGAACTGACCCGCATTGGTTACCAGCCGCAATACACCAATAAAGGGGCCGTGAAATGCGCTCTTGGTAAAGCGCCCGTACTGGCCATTGCCGCACATGTGGATACATTGGGAGCAATAGTATCGGGTATAAAAAGCGATGGCACTTTAAATTTCAGTCCGCTGGGTGGTTTGTTGCTGACCAGTGCTGAAGGGGAGTATGTAAACATCATTACGTTAAAAGAGAAAATTTACACCGGCACCTTGCTTTTCGATAATCCTTCGGCACATGCCAATAAGGATAGAGAGAGCACTAACCGGTCGGTGGATAACATGCACATACGCTTAGATGAAGAGGTTTACAACAAGGAAGATGTAACCAAACTCGGTATTGGTGTGGGCGATATTATTGCTTTTGAGCCTCGTTACCGTGAATACGATAACGGCTTTATCAAGTCGCGCTTTATGGATAATAAAGCCGGTTGCTTTGTGCTGTTTGAAATTGCGCGTTACTGCAAGGAGAAGAACATCACCCCACCGGTAGAGCTTTTCTTCTCTAACTACGAAGAAGTAGGCCACGGTGGCACCGTTGGTTACAGCGATACCATCAGCGAGTTGCTGGTGATTGACATGGGTGTGCTGGGCGATGCCTGCGAAGGCAACGAGGTGAAGTGCTCTATCTGCGCCAAAGATTCGAGCGGGCCTTATGATTATGAGTTCAGAAAGAAATTAGTGCAGTTGGCAGAAGCCAACCACATCCCTTTTGCAATTGACGTTTATCCTTTCTATGGAAGCGATGGAAGTGCCGCCCTGCGTGCCGGTAAAGATTATAAGGTAGCGCTGATAGGACCGGGTGTGGCTGCATCTCACGGAGTTGAGCGCACACATAAGAAAGGCATTGAAGCCACTATTGATTTGTGTATTAAGTATATGGAGAGCAGATAGTCCTCGACTCCGCTCGGACTGACATAACATTATAAGGACGATGTCACCCTGAGCGTAGTATAAGGGTGATTC
>CAIYOV010000114.1 GCA_903927935.1 uncultured Bacteroidota bacterium
CAACTCAAAAGATAAAGCATCAGAGTCAACCGCGTGGAACGAACCATCAAACAAACGCACTTTCAAGCTATCCAGTTCATATCCGGCAAGAACACCGGTCTTCATGGCTTCTTTAAATCCTTTCTCTACAGGCGGAATAAATTCGCGCGGAATTGAACCTCCGAACACATCGTTCACAAACTGTAAACCAACAGTACCTTCATCTGCAGGTCCTATTTCAATTTTAATATCGGCAAATTTACCACGACCTCCCGTTTGCTTTTTGTATTGCTCACGGTGCTCTATTGTTTTAGTTAAACGCTCTTTGTAGTTAACCTGAGGGGCGCCCTGGTTACACTCTACGTTAAACTCTCTGCGTAAGCGGTCAACAAGAATTTCTAAGTGCAACTCTCCCATTCCGGCAATAATTGTCTGTCCGGTCTGCTCGTCAAACGATACTTTGAATGTAGGATCTTCTTCAGCCAGTTTGCCGAGAGACATTCCCAGTTTATCCAAATCTTTCTGTGCCTTAGGTTCAATCGCCAATGAAATAACCGGTTCAGGGAATTTCATACTTTCCAATACCACCGGGTGTTTTTCTTCGCAAAGGGTATCACCGGTGCGGATATCTTTAAATCCAACCGCTGCTGCAATATCACCTGCTTCTACACGCTCAACTGCATTCTGCTTGTTAGCGTGCATCTGGAACAAACGCGAAATACGCTCCTTTTTTCCGGTTCGGGTGTTCAAAATATATGAACCGGCTTCAAGCGTACCTTGATAAACTCTGAAATATGCTAGACGACCAACAAACGGATCTGTAGCAATTTTAAATGCCAATGCACAAAACGGTGCATCTGTATCCGGATGTATCTCTAATTCTGCTTCAGTATCGGGGTTGGTTCCTTTAATATTCGGCTTATCCTGTGGCGAAGGAAGAATTGCACAAACTGCATCTAATACTGCCTGTACACCTTTATTCTTAAATGCAGAACCGCAATACATAGGAACTACCTTCTGAGCAATAACCGCTTTACGAACAGCCGCGCGAATTTCATCAGCCGAAATTGAATTCGGATCTGCGAAATATTTTTCCATCAAGTGGTCATCAAACTCTGCCACCTGCTCCAACATCTTCTCGCGATATTCCTTTACCTCTTCTAATAAATCTGCAGGAACAGCAATAGTTTCTGATGTCATTCCCTTATCGCTTTCATTCCATATAATTGCTTCGTTCGCAATTAAGTCAACTACACCTTTAAAATTCTCTTCATTGCCAATAGGAATCTGCATCACCATCGGAGTTGAACCCAACATGGTTTGCACTTGCTTCACCACGTTAAAGAAATCAGCACCTGAACGATCCATTTTATTTACAAAACCTAAACGGGCTACATTGTAGTTATCGGCCAAACGCCAGTTTGTTTCTGACTGCGGCTCAACACCATCAACAGCGGAAAACAAAAACACCAAACCATCCAATACGCGAAGTGAACGATTCACTTCTACTGTAAAGTCAACGTGTCCTGGAGTATCGATAATATTAATGTCGTATTTCTTCTTGTTCCACTCCCAATGACAACGGGTAGCAGCCGATGTAATGGTAATACCGCGCTCCTGCTCTTGCTCCATCCAGTCCATAGTGGCAGCACCTTCGTGCACCTCTCCAATCTTATAGTTTACACCGGTATAATACAAAATACGCTCGGTAGTTGTTGTTTTACCAGCGTCAATGTGTGCAGCAATTCCAATATTTCTCGTATAACTTAAATCCTTTCCCATTTTATTTTTAGCGTCTCCTTATTTATATGTATTTGTACTAAAGTCCCCTTCAGGGAATTTAGGGGTTTAGAACTTAAAGTGTGCAAATGCCTTATTAGCATCGGCCATCTTGTGCGTGTCTTCTTTCTTTTTGAAAGCACCACCTTCACCTTTTGAACCGGCAATAATTTCAGAAGCCAGCTTATCAGCCATGCTCTTTCCGTTTCTTTCGCGGCTGTATTGAATAATCCATTTCATAGCAACAGATGCCTTACGGTCACCTTTAACTTCGGTAGGAATCTGAAAGTTAGCACCTCCGATTCTTCTTGTTTTTACTTCTACAGAAGGTCCGATATTCTGAATAGATTTTTTCCAAACATCCATTCCAGGCTCTTTGGTTCTTTCTTCAATTAATTCAAGCGCACCGTAGAAAATGCTGTAGGCAACTGATTTTTTACCTTCATACATCAAACGGTTTACGAATTGCGTAACCATTACATCACCGAATTTAGGATCTGGCTGAACGTAACGTTTCGGGGCTTTTTTCTTTCTCATTGTTTATTGATAAGCTTTTAATAATTATTTTTTAGCAGCAGCTACAGCACCTGCTTTAGGTCTCTTGGTTCCGTATTTAGAGCGGCTCTTCTTTCTGTTTTCAACACCGGCAGTATCTAGCGAACCGCGAACGATGTGATAACGAACTCCTGGAAGATCTTTCACACGACCTCCGCGAATCAACACGATTGAGTGCTCCTGTAGGTTGTGTCCTTCGCCAGGAATATAAGCGATAATTTCCACCGCATTGGTTAAACGCACCTTCGCTACTTTTCGCAAAGCTGAGTTCGGTTTCTTAGGTGTTGTAGTATAAACACGGGTGCAAACTCCACGCTTTTGCGGACAAGAATCTAGCGCACGGCTTTTCGATTTTGCACGGATAATATTGCGTGATTTTCTTACTAACTGTTGAATTGTAGGCATTCCTTCTTTTATTTTGGGACGGCAAAAGTAGATTTATATTCCGAATTTCAAAATCGGAATTGCGGAAAATAAAAGGGTAATCCGCGATAGAGATTTTAGGGTTGGAATTACCTCTTCTCTACTTTCATCACCATACCGTATTTCGGACGAAGTGTAATCAACGGCTCGGGCTCCACTTTAAAACCTTCCTGAAGGCGGAATTTGTATTTACGATACATGAGTATCAGGATAATCTGCATTTCCATAATCGCAAAATTATTCCCTATACAAAGACGAGGGCCGCCACCAAATGGAAAATAAACATAGCGGTCAATATTATTCTTTAGTTCGGGTGCAAAACGTTCGGGTTTAAATTTCAATGGTTCGTCCCAATATTTCTCACTGCGATGGAAATACATAATAGGCATCAGCACGTTTGTTCCTTTACGAATGCGGTAGCCGCCAATTTCATCCTCTTCAGTATTTCGTCTGCCAACAACCCATGCCGGAGGAAAGATGCGCAAACTCTCATCAATTACCTGGCGCACATATTGAAAACCAAGAACGCTTTGAAAATTGAGTTCTACACCGGCATCTAACTTCTCATCAATTTCACGAATCATTTTTGCTTCTGCTTCTGGGTTTTGCGAAAGCAGATAAAGCGTCCATGCCATAGCATTGGCTGTGGTTTCATTACCGGCAATAAAAATGGTCATTACTTCATCACGGAGTTGCTTGTTGTCCATTGCCTCACCGGTTTCTTCATCGCGCGCATCAAGCAACATGGAGAGCAGGTCACTTTTCGAAATACCTTCCTTTCTTCTTTTATCAATGATATCGTATATTATCTTATCGAGAATTTTTATGGCTTTACGCTCATTAATGTTTCCAGGAGTAGGAAAGGTGGCAGGCAACCGGATAGGTGAATTCAGTTTATCTGTAGCGTATTGATTGAGCAAAGTAATCTGATGGCTAACCAAATCTGCTTTATCATCTACCCCATTGCTGAAAATTGCTTCTGAAATAATTTCAAGCGTCAGGTTCGTCATCTGCGGAGCTACATCAAAATATTCTCCGCTTTCTGCTTTCGCTTTCAAACCTTCAACTTCTTGTTGCGCTTTTCGCACCATCATGGCAGTAAGATCCGCCAGTTTTTGTTTGTGAAAAGCAGGTTGAATTAATCTGCGTTGTTTTTTCCAAAATTCACCTTCGCTGGTAAGTAAGCCGTTTCCAAGCAAAAGTTTCAGCATGTCATAAGCCAGACTTTTGTGATAGTTCTTGTTGTTATCCACCAAAACATAGCGCGCATATTCGGGATTTGCTGCAATTACAAGGCGGGTAAGAGGCAGTGAAAGTGAAATAATA
>CAIYOV010000115.1 GCA_903927935.1 uncultured Bacteroidota bacterium
TAAATTATTAAAGCTCCATAAGTAAGAACAGGTGCCACAAGCAGGTGCCACTAGTAGTACCGGTGTTCCCGCACAAACTATGGTGTCGGGATACGCAGTAATATTTCCGTAGTTGACCGGAGCATTAATCGTAATTGCCTTCACTACGGTATCATAACAGCCCCTGTCGTCATGAACAACTAAAGTATCCAGATAACTTCCCGGAAAACCGTACGTATGTTGCGGATTTTGTAACAGCGAAGTACCTCCATCGCCAAAGCGCCATTGCCAGTAAGTAATGTTCGTGAATGAACCATCGGTATATACTACAGGAATATTCACACAACTCGGATTAGAGAAACTAAAGGTTGCTGTTGGTCGTGGACGAATTTGAACAGTGTCAATTATCGTATCAAAACAACTTCCATTGGTAATTACGAGTGTTACAATATAAGTGCCGCCAACTCCATACACGTGACAAGGGCTCTGCAAAGTAGAAGTTGAAGCATCACCAAAATTCCAATTCCAACCGGTGATATTACTGCTTGGGGTATGGGTGCTTTTATCTGTAAAGCAAACCGGATCGTTATAGCAGCTGTAAGCAAAATCAAAGTCTGCAACAATAGGTATTTCAATTTGTGCGGTGTCGTGCAACAAACAAGAATCAGTATGCGCGGTATTGTAAACGTAACCGGAAAGCGACACTACATAATAGCCTGCCTGCGTATACGAATGAACCGGATTAACAAGATTAGAGTTAGTGAGGTCACCAAAATCCCAGAAATAATTTCCGTTCGTATTTACCGAAGTGTTGGTGAAATAAATCGGATTACACGAAGTGTGGGTAAAACTGATATTGCCGTTTGACGTGCAACTTCCGGGACCGCCTCCATTACAACTATCAACTGTTACTACAATAGCATTTGAAACCGCGGTGCAGTTATTGGTAACATCGGTAACTGTTACATTGTAACTACCTGCGGCACTATAATTTTTGCATTGTGTACTTGGTCCGCCACCGCTCCAGGCATAGCTATAATTTATATTTCCGAGAGCACATAGAGTAACGGTAAAAGGTGGTCCGCCAATACAAAAATGTAAATTGCTTACTGTACTGATGCTGGCCGTAGGTCCGCTTACATTCTGAACTTGTATTTGAGAGAGAGCCGTGCAACCATTGACATCCGTACCGGTTACCTGATATAACCCGTTTAATAAAATTGTAGCGGGATTTAAATTAGAAGTATAACCGCTTGGACCACTCCATGAATAAGTCAGAGCGCCACTTGTCTGTAATTGCGCGCTTCCTCCCGGACATAAACTTCCTATTTGAATAACAGAAAGAACGGGTATTGGTTGAAGATTCAGCGAAACAGTTTTTATAAGTATGGTGTTGCAAGCATTTACTGTAAGTTTAACCGAAACTGTTTGCGGAGCATTATTTCCCCATTGAACAGTTGCTGCTGGTGAACCTTGCCCAAGAATTACCGCACCGGCATTTACCGGTGATACACTCCAGGTGTAAGTAGTTCCGCTTGGATAGAGTGATGTGCAAACAAAATTGCTATTGCTGTTAGCGCAGGTATTAGGCGAGTTGGTGACGTTAGGAGTTGACAATACAGCCAGATAAACATTCTGCACGGTTGTATCGCTGGAGCAGAATGGAGAAGTAAAATCGGTCTGATATGCTTTAACAATGAACGGACCAGAGCCGCCCCAATTTACTGTAATACAACCTCCGCTACCTGTTGCAGGTGTGCCTCCGGTTATTACCCAACTGGTGGTAAAGTTTCCATTCGAACAATACTGCACCGTGCTGTTCGGGCAAATAATTGTATCACCGGTAATAACAGGTTTAACAGGAGGTGCTACTACCGTAATCAAAAGCTTTACTGAGTCATCGCACACCTGCCCCGGTGGATTTGGATAAGCAGTAAGCACATAAGTGCCTGGTGTATTGTTCCAATTTATGTTGATGTTTGAAGAAGGACCTCCTGGAATGATTACCGGACCGGAAGGAGAAACAGACCAATTACAGATAACGCCTAACGAGTTGTAATTAGCCAGTGAGTTGGCACAAACCGTTGTATTGCCTATAATACTCAAGTGAGGGCGCACACGAATTACTTTTATACCGCTTCCACCACAACCTAAAAATGTATCGTAATAGTATACGCGCAACGTATCGTTACAGTTGGCATAAGGAGGATAACAGATTTCTACTTTTTCGCAACAGACTGTATCGCTTTGCACACCTCCACAGCTTGCATTGCTCAATATCCAGGTATATCCGGCTCCGCTAAAACGAGGCAGGGTAAATATGGCACAATCACCGGCACAAACTTTATTCGGTCCACCGATAATTGCATTAGTTGGCACAATAGGAATTTGAATAAACGTAGTATCGCTGCAAACTGCACCACAACCGGTAATAAATAAACCAAGCTGCCCTACTTGACCAGCACCCCAAGCTACAGTTACACTTGGAGTTCCCTGCCCTGCGGTGATTGTACCGCCAATAGCAATCCAATTGTAAGTGCATCCACCGGTGGCAGCAGTGCTGTATGTGGCGGTATCAAATGCGCACACAGTTGAAGGACAAGTAATACTGGGACCGGGTAATGAATCTATATTAATGGTACTGGTAAAGGTGTCAACACAATGACAATCGTTATAAGCAATTAAGGTAATGATGTAATTACCTGCCGAAGAATAAGAATGAGAAGGACTGAAATTTGTAGACGAACCTCCATCGCCAAAATACCATTGCCATGAAGTGGAATTAGTAGAAGTGTTAGAGAACAACACTGAAGAGAATTTACAAGCATTTGCCTGATGTGTAAAAGATGCCACCGGTAAGTTCACTTTCTCAATACAGAGTTTTGCAGAATCGACACACCCCCATTGGTTGGTTTCAATAACCATCAGTGAACCATAAGTAGTAGTATCCCAAGTAACCGTAGCATTGTTGGTTGCCGTGATAATATTTGAATGACCGGTTGCTACCCATAGATAAGTGCTGCCCGGATGAAGAGGCGTGGTGTACGTGACCGTTTTGCCTTTACATATTTTCTCGCAATTATTTCCTCCATCATGCTGTGGCAAACTTCCGCTTTGGTCGCTGCCGGACGGACATGTTGGATAAGGTGCGTGCGAAATTGCTGGCGATGGATTAGGATGTATTACAACCGTCAGTGTATAAAAATTAGATGGGGCCGTAGTAGTAACTATAATTGTTCCCGTGCCGGCATTGCCCCACGAAATAACTGCAGCATTAGTGCCTGCTCCGCTTATTACATTGCCACCGGTTACGTTCCACGAATAAGTAGCCGCTCCAAAAGGAACACTATAGCTTAAAGAATTATGCGCACAGGCCGAATCAGAACCGGTAACAACTAGAGCGAAAGTCGAAGCAACGCATAATGTTGCAAAGAAGAACGAGAGGTAGATTTTCTTCATACGTGGTAGTTTATGTTGGCTTAAAGATAGTATCTGTTTTAACAAAAAAGAAAATGCCACTCAATTTTTTCTTGAATGGCATTTTAAAATAAGGTGCAGAAAACCTCATTCAAAGTTTACACGGTCATTATTTCTTTCTCCTTTAATTCTAAGTGTTTTTCAACTTTTGCCGAAAAATCGTTTGTGATGTTTTGAATATCTGTTTCTGCACTCTTTGCTGCATCCTCTGGCAAACCATCTTTTAGAAATTTCTTTACCTTTTCATTTGAGTCCTTACGAATTGTGCGAATAGATACCCGGCATTTTTCTGCTTCCGCTTTTGTGCTCTTCACTAATTCTTTCCTTCGTTCTTCGGTCATGGCAGGAATGTTCAAACGAACAATCTTACCATCGTTTTGAGGAGTGATTCCGATGTTGGCTTTCAAAATTGCCTTCTCAATTTCCGGTAGCACCGATGCATCCCAAGGCTGAATGGTAATAGAGCGGGCATCAGGTGTAGAAATATTTCCTACCTGATATAGTGGTGTCATAGAACCATAAGCATTTACTTCAATGCCATCAAGCATACCCGAACTTGCGCGTCCGGTACGAATTTTTGATAATTCGAATTCGAAATGCTCTAACGCTTTACCCATTTGTGCACGGGTGTCGTTTAATAAATTTTTTACGTCTTGCTCAGTCATAAATTTAAATATTGATAAATGGATATTACTTTTTAATCTGTTACTATAGTTCCTATTTTTTTTCCTTCCAATACTTTTTTTAAATTCCCTTTCTTATTTACATCAAACACAATTATCGGCAAATGATTTTCCTGACATAAAGTAAAAGCAGTTAAATCCATAACACTTAACTTTTTCTTCAGGGCTTCGCTATACTTTATACTGCCATATTTTTTAGCCTTCGGATTTTTTTCCGGGTCAGAATCGTATATGCCGTCAACGCGTGTTCCTTTTAAAATAACATCGGCTTCAATTTCGGTGGCACGAAGAGCGGCTGCTGTATCGGTCGTGAAATAGGGGTTACCGGTTCCGGCTCCGAAAATCACCACTCTTCCTTTTTCTAAATGGCGCACTGCTCTTCGTTTAATAAAAGGTTCCGCAATTTCTTTCATTTCAATAGCAGAAAGTAATCGTGTACTCACTCCTATTTTTTCTAATCCGCTTTGCAGAGCCATGCTGTTGATTACCGTTGCTAACATTCCCATATAATCGCCTTGTACTCTGTCAATTCCGTTGGCTGTAGCTTGTATGCCGCGGAAAATATTTCCACCACCAATTACAATTGCGACCTCTACTTTTGCATCTACCGCTTGCTTAATTTCTGTAGCATATTGCATCACCATATCGGCATCAATACCGAATTGTTTATTGCCCATTAAAGATTCACCACTTAGTTTGAGGAGTATCCGCTTATAGTTCATCAAAGGCGAAAATAATAAACCCCTCTAAATCTTTCTTAAAGGACTGATTTAAAAAAACAAAAGCGTAACTCTTACGAATTGCGCCTTTGTTTTTCAAAATGTAAATTGCTTGCTATCGACTATTTCGCGGCTCCTCTTTCAACTCTTTTGAAGGCAGTTACCGTTAATCCGCTTTCTGCCCCGCCTAATACCTGAGCTACCGTTTTGCTTCCGTCTTTTACAAATGGCTGAGTAAGCAATGTATTTTCTTTAATAAAGGTATTGCCTGCACCTTCTGCAATTTTATCTAGGATGTTTGCAGGCTTCCCTGCTGCTACTGCTTTTTCTTTCGCAATTGCTTTTTCTCTTTCAATTGCTTCAGCCGGAACTCCGCTGGCATCAACAGCTACTGGATTCATTGCCGCAATCTGCATAGCAATATCTTTCCCTACAGTTGCTACTGCATCATTTAAACCTTTGTTTAAGGCAACCAATACGCCAATTTTATTTCCCATATGATTGTAAGCTACAACGCTTTCACCGGTGATGGTTTCGTAAGCAGTAACGTTGATTAATTCACCAATAGCAGAAACTTTCTCCTGAACCTGTGCTTTTACTGTTGAACCGTTCAAATCAAGATTTAATAAATCTTCTAAAGTTACCGGTGCCTTTTCAAGAGCCAAATCGGCAATATCTGCTGCAAATTTTACAAAGGTTTCGTTCTTGCCTACAAAGTCAGATTCGCAAGAAAGATATACGGCTACCCCTTTTTTGTTATCAGCAGAAGTCTTTGCAATTACTACTCCTTCGGCTGCTGCCCGGCCTGCGCGCAGTTCAGCTACCTTAGCTCCTTTCTTACGTAAAAAATCTATCGCTGCCTGAACATCTCCGTTAGCTTCTGTTAATGCTTTTTTACAATCCATTAAACCTGCACCAGTCAGGTTTCTTAATTCATTTACTTGTGCTGCTGTTACTGTAGTTGCCATTTTAATTACTTATTTATTAATGATTAAATTTTGATTTGCTCTTCCCTAAATGAAGAAGCCAAGCGATTAAACTTGGCAGCTTCAGTATTTTCATTCTAAAATTATTGAATCCTCAAATTTGAAAATTAGAACTTCTTTGGTCCGCCAGTTCCTGCACCGGTTCTTGGCCGGCTTCCGCCACCTGCACCACCGCGGGTATTACCACCGGTTCCGCCTGTGCGTTTTTTAAGCGGGGCGCGTCCTTTATCGTCTTTCTTTTTACCGCCTTCTTCTTCGTTAAGATCGTTATTGAAACGGTCAGTATCTGCAAATTCTTCATCCGTATCTGCACCGTCAACACCTTCCTGCGAAGCTGTGCGCTCAGCCAGACCTTCTGCAATGGCATCAGCAATGTAGTTAGTCAGAATCATGATAGATTTTGCTGCATCATCGTTACCCGGGATTGCAAAATCAACTTTAGTAGGGTCAGAGTTAGTATCTACAATTCCGATAGTATTAATGTTCAAACGCTGTGCTTCTTTAAGTGAAATATTTTCATGCATAATATCCACCATGAACAAAGCTGCAGGAACACGGTTCATACCGGCAACACCGCCCAATACTTTTTCCATCTTCTCTTTTTCACGGGTAAGAACGAGCTTCTCTTTCTTAGTTACGCTTTCCAGAGTTCCGTCTTCAAGCATCTTTTCAATGCTCTGCATTTTCTTAATTGATTTACGGATAGTGCTGAAGTTGGTTAACATGCCACCTAACCATCTTTCAGTTACGTAAGGCATTCCCACTCTCTTAGCTGCTTCTTTCACTACTTCTTTTGCCTGTTTCTTAGTAGCCACAAACAAAATTTTGCGTCCGCTGCGGGCAATAGATTTAGCTGCTTGTGCCGCCTCTTCTAATTTATCTGAAGTGCGGTTAAGGTCTATAATATGGATGCCTTTTTTCTCACCGAAAATATAGGGTAACATTTTAGGGTTCCATTTTCTTTTCAGGTGACCAAAATGAACCTGTGCCTCTAGTAATGCTTTATGTTCTAATCTTTCCATTTTCTTTTTATTGATTGAGTTCAACAATTGATTAACGCTTACTGAATTGTTCCTGTTTACGAGCCTTGCGAAGACCGGTCTTCTTGCGCTCAACCTTGCGTGCATCTCTGCGCAGCAATTTCGCTTTCTTTAATGATGGGCGTTTTTCAGGATTATCGATGATGAGCGCGCGGGCAATAGCCAACGAAATAGCTTCAGATTGACCTTTGATGCCACCGCCAAATACGTTTACTGATATATCGTATTTGCCTTCGCTTTCCGAGGTTTTCAAAGGCGCTTCTACCTTGTTCTGTAAATACTCAAGGGTAAAAAAATCTTTATAGTCTTTACCGTTGATGGTAATCTTTCCGCTGCCGGCTTTAATAAAGGCGCGGGCAACTGATGCTTTTCTTCTTCCTACTGTTAGCTTCTCCATAATTACAGAGCTTTTGGTTTTTGTGCAGCATGCGGATGCTCGGCACCTTCGTAAATAAATAATTTGGTGAACACTTTATCGCCTAATGAGCTTTTAGGAAGCATTCCTTTTACAGCGTGCTCAATAAGTTTGTTCGGGTTCTTTTCTATAAGCTCTGCAGGGGTAGCAAAACGCTGACCTCCCGGGTGGCCGGTGTAACGAACCAACGGACGGTCGGTCATCTTCTTTCCGGTCATACGAACTTTCTTAGAGTTGATAACAATTACATAATCGCCACAATCCATGTTAGGAGTAAATGTGGGCTTGTGTTTTCCGCGCAGAACAGAAGCAATTTTGGTCGTCATACGACCCAGTGTTGCTCCGTCAGCGTCTACAATAAACCACTCGCGCTTTACATCCTTATCGGATACTGTGCGGGTGCTATAGCTGCGTGATTGCATGATGAATAATTTTTGTTTTTAGTTTATCCTTTTTCAAAAGGGAGCGCAAAAGTAGAATTGCTGACCATGTTTGCAAACATTTTGCAACAATTATTTACAGCCACCCTTGTAATCTACTGAAAATGAGGGGCAGAATGGATGAATCATTTTTATTGAAGTAACTCATCATCTATAATTTGCTGTGCTTGGTCTGTTGCACATTACATTCTAATACGTGAATAAACCATTTCATCACATTTCTTTTATAAACGAATTAAAGTTAAGCTGTTAATTTACGAATTTGCAGCATTAGCTTCTAATTTTATAGGAAACAAACGATCCGAGTAAGCATTCTTTAAATATGTAGACCATTTTAATCAATTAGGCTATGAGCCTTTAATCTGATTATAAAGATGTCATGGAAAATAAATTTCTCTATTTTTTTACTTTTTTCTTTGCTGATTAAAAACCTTTCATAAATTTGAAGCAGATTCACTAACCAATCTCTGACATTATGCATCTTTCTACTCCCTTCAAAAAGGTATTTTTATTAGCTGCAATTTCTATTGCAGCGTTCCAGACACAGGCACAAGACCTGCATTTCTCACAGTATTACACACATGCGTCATCGCTCAATCCATCATTGGTTGGAAACTATGATGGCAGCTACCGTTTGTCTGCCATATACCGCGACCAGTGGTCATCGGCTGTAGGAAAATCGGGCTACCATACTATTGGTGCTGATGTTGACTTCTGTTTATTAGAAGGATACTTAAGAACCGATAAACTTGCTATTGGTGTTGGCTTTTTCAACGACCGTTCAGGTGCAGCAGGTCTGTCTATATTAAATGCAAGTCTTAGTGTGGCTTACCACAAAGGCTTCGGCAAACTTGGTCAACACCGTTTAAGTGTTGGTTTGCAAGGATCATTCATTCAGAAGAGAGTAGAAGATCCGTTGTTTGGCGACCAGTTCCTCGGCCACAATCAAACCCCTGCAAATGCATCGGCAGAAAATTTCAACCGCGGATTTATGCAGGGCGATTTCAACGCAGGTGTTTACTGGCGTTCAAACTTCAAAGACAAGGTTAAGTTAGGCGTTGGCTTTGGGGCTTACCACTTAATTACACCTAAGCAATCATCCGTTATTAATCAGTCAACCGGAGAAAAAGACAAGAACAGTGTTCTTCCTCGCAAGTTCAATGCCGATGTAAATGTTGAAGCATTCCTTGATAAGAAAAATAAAGTTTCTATCTCTCCTGAAATTTTAGTGATGTATCAGGATCCTTTTATGGAAATACTTCCGGGTATTTCTGCTACTTATTATTTCAACACCGGTTTCAGAACTAACAACAGCATCAGTGCCGGTTTACGTTATCGCTATTCTGGTATTACTAAAGGAACCAGCGATGCAGTTATTCCTATGATAAATGCAGAATTCCGCAATGTGCGTTTGGGCTTTGCTTACGATGTAAATGTTTCGTCTTTAAAAACATCTACTACTAATCGTGGAGGTTTCGAAATTTCATTGTCGTATGTAGGCGAAACAATCAAATCGTTTAAGGCTAACAAATCTTTGCCAAGCCGCAGATTCTAATTGTTGAATATTAAACACATTGTGTTTCAATAAAAAATTAAAACCTGCATCAACACCGGTGCGGGTTTTTTTGAAAAAGAAAACTAAAAACTAATCCGCATGAAGAAGACTTTAACCCTGACAGTTTTTGCTTTCATCTTAAGCATCACTTTTACGTTTGCACAGGAGCACCGAGTGGGCTCCAAAAATCCGAATACCGAATTAAAAATTGGCGATAAGTTTTATGCTGAGTCATATTTCTATACAGCTGCCGAATATTATAAGGATGTAATTCGCCAGGACTCTTCCAACCGCTATGGAACTTATTGGCTGGCCATGTCGCTTCTTAACGCACGCGATTACGAAGGGGCAGAGGTTTTCTTTCGTAAATTCTACGAAATAAAACCCGGTGAAAAAACCAATAAGAAAAAATGGGATGAAGAAGATGTAAAACTCTTCAACCAGGGTCGCTATTATTTTGGAAGCGTATTACACCGCAATGGGAAATATGACGAAGCTATTGAAGTTCTGAATAAGTTTTCAAAAGGCTACACACCCAAAAATGAGAATGATAATATGAAGAAACTGGCGGCTTTGGAAATTGCCGGTTGCGAATTTTCTAAAACAGCTCCAAGAGCAAAAGTGAAAATTTTCAATGCAGGCTCAGGAGTAAATAAATCGTATGCAGAAGGTTCTCCTTATGGTGTAGGAGAAAATGACCTATACTACTCCTCTTTAAAAGCAGCTGCTCTTTCGGGCTCCGATACGCTGATTTTCATTAATGGTAAGAAATCAAGAAATGTTTACCAGATAATGCACAGCACTAAAAGCGGTAATACATGGAGTAAGGGGACACCGGTAGACAATAAAGATATTAATGAGGATGGTTTGAGTTCGGGAAACGGAACCTTTAATAAAGCTGGCAACAGATTCTATTTTACAAAGTGTATGGAAATGGATGATGACCGTTCGCTTTGTAATCTTTTTGTAGCCGATTACAGCAGTGGTTCATTCTCAAATGTTACCCGTTTACCTGAACCGATTAATGAAAAAGAAAAATTTACTTCTACTCAACCAACCGTAGAAACATCATCTGACGGAATGGAGATTGTATATTTTGTAAGCGACAGACCGGGTGTAGGTGGATTAGATATCTGGTATTTTATGCGTACGCAGAGCGGTGAATACAAAGGGCCTAAAATTTTACAAGGAGGCATCAATACCTCTGGCGATGAAGGAACTCCTTTCTTTGATGATAGCACCAAAACACTTTACTTCAGTTCAAACGGACATCCGGGTCTGGGTGGTTTAGATGTTTTCAAGAGCGAAGAAAATTCTGATCTCTCTTGGGGCGATGTTCACCACGTAGGTTACCCGGTAAGTACAGGTGCCGATGATTTGTATTACTCAAGAAGCAGCGACCAGACCAATGGTTTCTTAGTTTCTAACCGTGAAGGCAGCGTTCCTTTAAATGGAATCAAAACAGCATCAGATGATATATTTTACTGGACCAATTTCCGTTATGCAGTACAAGGCTTAGCGTTCAAAGAAGGTGACACCGAAGGCGGTGCATTAAAAGGAGCTACATTTAATCTCTATAGAAAACTGGAAGACGGAACGAAAGTTTTAGTAGCAGTTGATACACTGCATAAAGAAAATGGCAATTACTTCTTTAAACTTAATCCTGAAACAGATTATGTGGTAGAGGTGGTGAGAGAAGGTTTTATGTCAAAAGTTGAAAATGTAAGCACTAAGGGTTTACTGACTGAAGATACCTTCAATAACAACATCGTTATACGCAAGGCAATGTATA
>CAIYOV010000116.1 GCA_903927935.1 uncultured Bacteroidota bacterium
CTGATTTTTGGGATAATGAAAACCATAGTGAATCTTACCGCACCATACCTAAATCATCGCCTGAAAGGATAACTTTTATAGCCCCGTTGTCGAATTACGCAAACTATCAATACGCATATAACATTTTACAAGATGATGGCATTGCACTAAAGTTAGATAATGAGTTCGAGGTAGTAAACACACAGGATTATAATGGGGCTGTCAAAACAAAAATTTATAAGTGCAAGTATTCATCTGCAGAAACAGCATTAGACTTTAGAAATTTTTTGACATTATCTACCACTGATAAATTTGATAAGGAATTCTATATCGACAATGGTTTTTATATATCATCTGTATACGAAATGGATAAGGTTCAATTTATCACAGCGAATCTTATGTACTGTAATCCAACTTCTTTCTATGTGAATTTACAGAAGAACGCTTCAATTGATTACAGAAAGAAAGACGTAAATATTGATCAGAGAATTCGTGGCGTTGAATAGACCCTGCTGTCCTGAGTCTGAAGCTAAGCCCGAGTGCGGGGGCTCGGGATTTTTTGTTCCTCTCGCCCTCGTTTGTAACGGGCATGTAAATACAACCACCTCGCCCTGCTGTCCTGAGTCTGAAGCTAAGCCCGAGCCGGCTGCTAAGGGCATCAGGGACTTTATCGGTTCGCTGCATTAAGGATTAGGTTTCGCCCTTTTCAAACTGAAGCGGGCGTACGATCGTGCGGCTGCGAGGTCCGTACAGATGCTTGAACCCTAGGTAAATTCAATTACTAAATGATTATTACTTTGTTGGCCTATATTATCATGTCTATGCGAATACCTTTCCTGACCATTTGCCTGTACCTTGTAAGCAATACAACATTTGCCCAGCAAAAACCTAATGTGATAATTGTTCTGTCTGACGATTTAGATGCCATATATACTCCGCAATATTTTCACGAGGTATTACCCATCATAGATTCGTTAAAATCAATTGGTATAGATTTCTCTAATTCTTTCACGCCTATGGCAACTTGCTGCCCGAGTCGTTCCGCAACATTAACAGGCAGTTATGCTCATACTAATGGAGTATACAGAAATGCCTCAATAAACGGTGGCTGGAGTGCTTTTAAACATAATGAACCATATACATTACCTTCTTATCTAAACAAATCCGGTTATAGAACTGCCATCATTGGCAAGTATTTAAATGGTTATGGTATTGACGAAATTGCAAAACCGGTTTATGGATGGACAGATGGTTTTGTTTTCACCAATTCTACTTATTACAAGGGATATGATTATAACGTATTAAAATGGCAGGGAGGCAATGCCCAAAACGATACGATCTGGAATGTTACCAACCAGAAAACAAAGCAATACGGCTCGAAGCCTGAAGATTACTCAACAGATGTGTTAACTAACCAAGCCATTTCATTTATTCAAAATACAGAGAAAGATGATCGGCAACCATTTTTTCTTTTCCTAACCCCAACAGCACCGCATAATCCGTTAAAGGCAGCCCCAAGATATTCCCAAATGGTGGAAGACCGTTGGGCAAAGGTGACAGTTCCTGTTAAACCAAATTACAATAATGACTACGGCAAATTAGCAACTGCCGTTGAAAACAAAATACCCTTAGATAAATCATCTTTTCTGCGAAATACCTGGAAGAAAAGAGTGAGGCAAATGAAAAAAGGAGGGTCTTTTTACAGCCTGATTTTCAAAGCAAAATTACCTAAGTCTATTCACAGCTTTTTACAAGCAGATTGGTATGAACGTTTGGGTTCTTTATATGCACTAAATGATATGGTCAGCAACTTAATTAGAACATTGAAAGATAATGGAGAATGGGATAATACCTTGTTGATCTTTACTTCCGATAACGGATATATGTTAGGTGCACATGCTATGATGAATAAAGCCACCCCCTATGAAGAAGCGATTAAAGTGCCGCTGATAATTGCCGGTGGCGATTCTTTACACCTAAGCGTACCCGGCAAAACGGAGGAATGGGTAACTAATCTTGATCTGATGCCTACCATTTTAGATATAGCCGGTGCAAATATTCCAAAAAGTGTTGAAGGACTTTCTTTGGTTCCTTTGTTATACAACGATAGTATTACGAATTTCAGAGACCGATTTGTAATGGAATACCTCGGGCCAAGCTTGTCTAAATTTCATTTATACGACAAACCCAACCTTAGTATGAAGCTTTTGCCTTTATACATTATGGATCATCCAACGTATAATGCAATAAGAATAAAAGTAATGTCTACGTTAGATGGTATTCAAAATCAGAACATCTATAAATACATCGAATGGCAAAAAAACACCAATAAGAAAGTATTGGATTTTAGCAACAAGTTCAGGATGAAAGATTCGGAACTCATGCGTAAAATCTCTTCAGGCGACAACAAAACATTGAAGTTAAAATCGAAGGCAGAAGAAGTGGAAACTGAACTCTATGACTTAACTGCCGACCCTTATGAGATGGATAATTTGTTGTATTATAAGCCTGATGATTACAAACAACTAGCGGCACAACTTAAATCTGCTATGCTGAAGATCATTTTTAAAGAATAAAACACAACGCAGTATTTACCATTTGCAAATGTCTATTTCGAAATTGGACCTGCTTTATTACCAACCCCTGCAATGTCAGCAGCGGGCAAATGAGTTACAAGCCGACTTTATAAGGAGTTAAGCAATAAGTAACAATTAGCACAGCCGCTAACTTATCTCTTCCTTGTCTGCTTCACCCTTCTCGTCTCTGCTGCACATTGAGTAACTCTATTGGCTATTCTTCGGTAAAACTGAAGCGATGATGAATTATTCTTTTTATTTTTAAATAGTTCCTGCAATCTCTAATGCATTCTATCTTACAATAATCACTTTCCGGTTTACCAGGTAATCTTTCCCGGCCACTGTTAAGAAATAAATACCTGATGGTACATCGGAAACACGAATATGAGATTCTGTTTTTCCGCTCACAGGTATTACCGCAATCTGCTTTCCTTCCGGAGAATATAAAGTAACAGTTTCAACATTAGGAGGGATGTTTTTAAGATACAGAATATCCGAAACAGGGTTCGGATAAAGCACTGTTTCATCCAGCTTTGTATCGTTAAGGCCAAGTGACGGGGAGCAATGGTTTAATATTGCCGTACCGGTAATGCCGGTGGTGTCTTCGAAGTAATAAAATGGTCTTGCTTCGGGCAGCACGTTAAAAACGCAGAAGCTGTCTAAATGCAGTCCGTTCACATGCCGCACATAAAGCCCGTAGGGCGGAAGCGAATCGCCCCAGATATCGTTCTCCGGACGCGATGTAATTTGCTCAGGAACATTGCCGGTAGTAAGCGGTCCGTTTCCGGGCTCGGTAATCATTACGTTTTCAAAATTTATATTTTCCACCGGGTGCCCCGGAATGCCGGTAATAGAACAAGGGATGGTTGATGTAGCAGTAGCCGTAATATCGCGCAGCCAAACATTGCGCAGGTACTTGCATACAGGCGCAGGTGCGTTGTTATCATATTGTAGTCCGCGAAGCGACAGACGAATAAAAATAGGTGTTTGACAGGGAGCATTAATATGGATACGCTCAAAATAAATCGAATCGGCTGAGCCGCCATCGGTAACAGCCAGATAGATCGGAGTTTGTGGTAGGAGATTAATAGCAAAACTGCTGGTGTTAACAGTAATATCCTGAAAGCGTATATTAATCAACGCACCGAGCGATTCATTTCCCACCTTTACCGCCCGCTCGAATGTAGCGAAGGTGCAATTGCGCACCAGTACATCGCGGCAAACTTTTTCGCTGTGTGTTTTAATCGGCATGGGGTCGTCATTCGTATCCAGGTTGCAGTTTTCTACCAGCACATTGCGGCAGCAATCAATATCAATTCCGTCATTCACACCAAAACACAGATTGTAAACCGTTACATCGTGTATGTAAACATTGGAGCAGTCAAAAAGCACCGCCATCCATTGCGGTGCCTGGCGCAGGGTAATGCTGTCAATGGTTAATTGGTCAACAGCATGAATACGCAATCCGTGCGGCCGCAATTTAGGAGTCATAGAATAATAACCTGCAGAGAATCCGTTACCATCGATAGTTCCCCCACCGGTAATGCGGACATTGCTAGCATCCTCAGCAAAGATTAAACTGCAGGTGGTATAAGTATCATTCCATGAGCGCACGTTAAATGGCATATCCGCAAAATCAGCATAATCAGGCACCGCCTTTAACGTAGTGCCCGAAGTAACACGCAGTGTAACATTCGACTTTAGCCGGATAGTACTGCTCATATAGATTCCGTTATTGATGATTACTTCCCCGCCACCGTTGTTCGAAACACTATCAATTGCCTGCTGAATAAAATCGGTGTTTACGGTGGTTCCGTTACCCACTGCACCAAGCGTGCTTACATCAATATTTAATTGTGCTGCAGTTATATGAAAAGTAAGAACAGCAAGCAGGATAAAGAGGTTACGCATGTTTCGAAATTTGTTTGCAATATCCTGTTTTATTTTTTAAAGGTTCTCTCTTGTCTTGGTTTGTAACGGGGATGTAAATACAGCAGCGTTTGCAAGCCGCTGTTGGTTAACACACCAAACAAGGGCTAAGCATGAAAACCAACAAGGGCATAAAGTCTTTTTTGAGTTAAAATCATTTTTCTTATTTTAGTTTAGTGCCTGCAAGCAGGCGTTTTTAATGAACTACCCTAAATTAAAAACCAAATGAAAAAACACCTACTCAAAAAGTTTAACGCCTGCCTGCCGGTAGGCATGGCTTTCATCGTTACCGCAATGTTATTTTCCGTAAGTGCAAATGCACAGATTGTTTATACCGATGTTAATCCGGATAATACAATTTCATGTTCAGCATCTGCTTGCTCAAATACCTTTAATGTCGATTTAAATAATGACGGAAACCTGGATTTTAAGCTAACCTATACTCGAACATATCTTGGGCCTTGTGGCGGTGGTCATGGTGGCGGTTTTACAATTCCAAGATATACGGTAAACAAGGGGGTAGCCACAATCGGTGCCAATTCATTTTACGGCAGTGTTGCATCCAATCCTTCGGCATTAAATGATGGTGCTGTTATAGATAGTAATCTTGTTTGGACAACCGGTGCCGATACACTAAAGTATTATGCCAGGCCTACCTGCAGCACTACGTCTACTTCCGGAAACTGGAATTTAACGACCGACCAGTATTTGCCTGTTAAAATTTCAGTTGCCGGTAACAATTATTTTGGATGGATTAGAATGCAAATGTCCTCCATCTTTGTTTTTGTATTGAAAGATTATGCCTACAATTCCATTCCCAATCAACCTATCCTTGCCGGACAAACTTGTCCGCCTAAGGTTGTTGTAGCAAGTGTGCCAACTGCATTTTGTTCGGGCGATAGTTTGTTGCTTAGAGCAAATACTGGCATGTGCAGTGCCTCATCGCTGTTATGGTCAACCGGTGAAACAACAACCGGTATTGTGGTGAAAACAAATGGAACCTATGGGGTAACCCTCATAGACACAGCAGGTAATATTACAAGCGATTCAATAACGGTAGCATTAAATCCCGTGCCAACGCCAACAGTAAATGCAAGCGGAACACTTTGTTTATTCGGTAGTGTTACACTTTCATCTTCACTAACAGGTACACATTATTTGTGGAGCAACGGAGCAACATCGCAAAGTATTACCGTAGATACAGCCGGAAATTTTTCGGTTGCCGTTACTTATGCGAATGGTTGCATAAAAACATCAACAGCCACAAGTGTAACTGTAAATCCTTTGCCGGTAGTTCATGCAGGAAACCCAATAACCATTAGTCAAGGCAACTCATCGGTTATTGGCGGTAATCCAACAGCAACAGGCAATGCACCTTTTACTTATAGCTGGACACCAACAACCGGTTTAGATTCAAGCAATGTTGCAAACCCTACAGCATCACCAATGGATACAACAGTTTACACAGTTATGGTTACAGATGCGAACGGTTGTAATAGCCTTAGCAGCGTTAAGGTAAGTGTAAATCCATCGACCGGAATTGTTGAATCAGCAAATGGAATCGGGCTTTTAGTTTTTCCTAATCCTGCAAATGACTTGTTGAATGTTACCGGAGCAAAAATTGAAAACGGAGAATACAGTTTTGAATTGAAAAATGTTTTTGGACAAACAATGTTTGCAGACAAACTGAAAGTTTCAAATCATTCTATGCAGTCGCAGTTTTCAATTTCCGAATTTTCAAACGGAATGTATTTCCTGATTATTGAACATGGAAAATCAAAAACGGTAACGAAAGTGCAAAAGATGAACTGATGATGCACGGAACACCAACACACTTGTAAGCACATTTTATTTTTTCTCAACGCTCAGCCCTCGTTTGTAAAGGGCATGTAAACACAATAGCGTTTGCAAGGCTATTGAAGCCTCTGTCTGCAAACACACAAAAGCAAAAAATTTTACATTTACGGTAAACAAAGTTTTATGAAACAACTCTTCTTTCTTTTCCTGCTCTTTGCATTATCACCTTTTTACAGCCGGGCGCAATGTTCTATTTATGTATCAGATGCCACCGGTGCCTTTGGTGCAGGCTACAATAACGATAACGCCCCCACTACCATCCAGGAGTGCCGTGACGTAGCCATAAAAGCATGCAGAGAAAAAGGAGGCACCAACTGTGTGGTTATGAAAGAAAGCTACCAGTCGGGTTGGTGGGGCTTTGCCAACGGGCAAAAAGCAGACGGTCGTAATTATTTTCAGGGCATTGGCGGTGCGTCATCTAAAAGCGAGGCTGAAGCTAAGGTGCGCCAAGCTTATAGAGAAGGCGGTGGGGCAGGAGCCGATAAAATTCCGGTGTATACCTGGTACGCGTATTCAAACCCTAAGTAAGCCCCCGCTCGTCCTTGTTTGTAAAGGGGGTGTGTAAATACAACCACCTCACCTTGCGGGCACTCCTCCTAAACCAGGAGGAGAATTTAAATACAAAATACAAAACCCTTCCCCTCCTGATTCAGGAGGGGTGTCATGTAGTGACGGGGTGGTAATTAAACTGATTGCCCTTAATACTTTTGAAATTTTCGGCTGACAAATACACCATCTTGATTAAGAGTGACGATATAAAGCCCCTGTTCAAAATGGCTGATGTCCAATTGCCGTGAGTTGCCAGCCAGTTTATTTCTTATCAGCGCCTCACCCAGTATATTATAAACAGTTGCCTCCGCATCATGCAGGTCACCGGTGGTTATGTTAATGCTGTTGCCGGCCGGATTGGGGCTTACCGTAAATTCAAGTTCATCGGCATTTGTTTCGCTAACAGAGGTTAAAGAACTGTCGGTTAATGATACATCGTCAACTACGAAATACGAACTATCGGGTATCGAACCACTGGCTATATCCAAATGAAAAACAATTGAAACAGAACCCGCTGCAACATTCGGATGATAACCTTGAAAAGGGATACTTATCGGCTGAAAAGTATCTGAACCGGTTTGTATTATTTCAGATATATAGGAATTAGAATAAGCCCCCGTGCTGTCGGAGGTATAAGCCGTGACATACAAATACTCATTTGCCAATTTATGGAATTGATAATAAAAGCTGAGGTAAGCATAGGTTTGCGTTACCGGAAACCCGGTACCGGTACCGCCATTGGGGTTGAAGCATCGCAATGCGGAGATACTATCGCCTTTTACCGCATATTGGCCGCTATGTCCCGGAGAGGTTTGCATAACATGGTTAGAGTAGGTCCAGCTCACCGGCTTGCCATTCGTCCAGTTTTCAAAGCTTGAATTGGGCACCGGGTTTTGAGCTATAGCCAATGTGGTAGTGTAAATGAAAATACAAGCAAGTAGGTGTTTTGTCATATGTATATTTTAAATAAAAATAATAAACTGGTGTTGAGTAAACAAGGCCCTAACCGGTCTAAGTGTAACGTAGCATAACCTGGCCTATAAGATGATAAGCCTTCAGCTCTTTTCACCGCAGGCCGACTCTGCGCAACATTAATAGTTGCCTCATCCGTCTCGTTGCGCCTGCTCGATAGCTATCAGGGTTCTTTACCAAGTGGAGAAGGAAAAAAGTCCCTCTCCATTTTTTTATGGAGAGGGATTTAGGGTGAGGCATGTATCTACGCATTTGCAATGCCATATAAAATGCAATATGACTCATGTCATAGGTATTGTGTTTACAGCAGTCTACTTTCGGTTTATATAATTCTGCAATACATGAAAAACAACTCCATCATAATAATTATTGCAATGCTTATGCTGTCAGGCAGTGTTGTCGCACAGCGTGCTAAACGTCCTGTTGCAGAAGAACCGGCACCCCCACCCCCACCGGCAGTTAAAGAAACAAAATCGGATACAGTCAACAGTAAACTTCTGCTCGACTTCAGCGATTTCGACTGGAAAGAAAATAAGCAGGGGAAAAGTGAAACTCCAAAAACCGAAAATACCAAAACTAATTCCAATAGCGATTATGATCTTAGTAAATCCGGCAAGGTAATTGACTTCAGCAAATTCAACTGGGGCGCTTCTGCCGGCACCACTACAAAAACCGTAACCATTGGCACCCAAACATGGGCAGTAAAAAACTTAGACGTAAGCAGTTTTAAAAATGGCGACCTTATTCCCGAAGCAAAAACAGAAGAGGAATGGCTGAATGCAGGTAAAGCGGAGAAGCCGGCATGGTGTTACTATAATAACGATGCAGCGAATGGCGAAAAATACGGCAAGCTTTATAATTGGTATGCTGTTAAAGACCCAAGAGGTTTAGCGCCTGCGGGTTGGCACATACCCAGCAAGGAGGAGTGGGGTAAGTTGAGTCATTTTCTGGGTGGTTATGGTGAAGGCGAAAAATTGAGAAGCACTACCGGTTGGAAAGAGGGTGTAAAGAATTATTTTAACAGCAAGTCGACCAACGAAAGCGGTTTTACAGCACTTCCCGGTCAATCGCGGACAGACCGCGCCTATTTTTCAAAAGTTACTTATGCAAAAGC
>CAIYOV010000117.1 GCA_903927935.1 uncultured Bacteroidota bacterium
GGTCCGATGATGGGGCAAATCGGGCGAATTCACATTCTTCCAATGCAGATTGTAGTCTATCGCTCAAATCCTGTGGAAAATTATTTTGCTCTAACTTGCCTATAATTGTATCATAGGACAAATCAGATTTTGGGATTGAAAATTTATCTTCAACATATCCAAAAAGAGCAGTTGAAACAGACAAATAAAACAGTTCGCTGTTTCTTTCTTTCAAGTTTTTAGCAGCCATTTTTAATCGTCCCTTGGCTAGCTTTTCAGCTTTTCGGTTTCTCGAAAGCGAAACATTGCTTAGCAATTTTTCTTCACGTTTTTTAAATAACAGTAGGCCGCAAACTCCCAGAACAGGCAGAGAGAATAACACCCAGATGAAAGGTTTCAAAATCAGATAGCTGCCGATGGGTTGAAGATCAGGTTCGGATGTTTTCACAAATCGAATATCCTGCCCTAATAGTTTCACATCTTCCTTGGATATATTAGGGTTTGAGTTTGCAAATTGTCCTTCGCCGCGTTCAACTTCCACCGTGTATGGCTGTGATGTTAGAGTTTCGAAAGATTTTTTTGCCGGATTAAAGAAACTGAATGAAAGTGCCGGAATTTCTACTTTACCTTCGGCACGAGGCACAATCAGATATTCAAACGTTTTTCTCCCTCCGATTATTCCGTTTCTCGTAATATCCACATTTGTTTTTGGATCGTATTTGTCAAACTGGGCAGGCAGGTTTAAGTTGGGAGATTCCAGCATCTGAATATTACCAGTTCCTGTCATAGAAATTTTTAAGGTCACCGGATCGTGCTGTTTTACCTTATGTTTATCAATAGTCACATCCATTTTGTAAGAACCAACTGCATCGGAATAGTTTGCCGGTTTATTGTTATCCGGTATTTTTAGAGATTGAATATTGATAGTATTTGAGACTGCTTCATATTCAACAACTTCCTGTTGTTGTGAAAAGGGGTCATTAAAAAAATCATCGAAGAATCCCTGGCTTTTCCTTTTTTTCTCAAGCACCACTTTTAGTTTTAGTTTAAAGGGGGTAATATCTAACTTTCCCGCTTGCGAGGGGAATAATGCCACTTTTCGTAAGACTGCAGTATTATAAACTTTCCCGTTAAAAGTTTCGCGGGTCAAATTAAGCACTTGCGGAGTTGTTATTTCCTCTGACCAGAGTCCCTGGTAGCCCGGGAGTTTGCTGATTTGCGGCTGTGCAATCTGCAGGCGGGTATAGAGTTTATAAGTTACGGTAATCTGCTCGCCAATATATGCCGTGTTTTTATCTGCAATTGCTTTTATAAAAAGATTCTCTCCTATTTGCGCGCTTGAGACTTGTTGAGAATTCCCTTGCTGATTCCCTCCTTGCCCTTGTGCCGCAGGTTGGTTTCCTTTTCCGCCGCCTGAAATTGCGGTCACCTCGATGACGATAGGTTGGGTTTTTAGTGCTTTACCGCCAGATGAAATTGTAGCACTCCCAATGGTGAATTTCCCTTTAGCTCTCGCGACCAAGTTGTAGGCGTAGCTCTGCGAGGAAGAGGATTTCCCGTTAATGAAGTTAAAGGATTGTGATTGAAACGGACCCGCGGCAATCTGAAAATCCTTAAATGCAGGTGGTTGGAACCCGGTTGGGCTGCCTGAACTGCTTCCCGAAAGGGTGAAAGAAATTTGAAATACTTCACCAACACCAACCGGATTAGCACTTACTTCGGCGGTGAATGTCTGGGCGTTTGCAATCGAAGCGAACATCAACATAGCAAGTATAAGAAAGTACTTGCACTTTGCCGTTACTGCCGAGTAAAGACTGTAGTAATCAAAAACTTTCATATCACCAATCTTTCTCTGTCTTGATTCTTACCGCGGCGCGTTTGCGCAATTTTTTCTGTATGTCTTTTTCATTATCTTTTAATGCATTCAGCATCTGTTCAGCTTGTTGCTTACTCAATTTTGGTTCAGGTTTTGGCTGATTTTTTTTATCCTGATCATTTTTATTCTTATCGTTTTTGTCCTGATCTTGCTTCTTATCCTTGTCTTTATCCTTATCCTTGTCTTTATCCTTATCCTGGTTGTCTTTGTCTTTCTTATCCTTATCGTCTTTCTTCTTGTCGTCCTTTTTATCGTTCTTCTTATTTTTATCATTCTTCTTTTTTTGTTCCTGCTGCTGTTTTAGTTTTTCTAGAGCAACAGAAAGATTGTATTTCGTGTCCTTATCTGCCGGATTTGAACGTAAAGATTTCTTATAAGCATCAACACTTTCTTCATACTTGTTCGATTTTAAAAGAGTGTTCCCGAGATTGTGATATGCACTCGCGAGTTCATCTTTCGACTTGGCTTTCCCAATTGCTTTTCCAAAAGATTCTTCAGCCTCTTTCAGTTTGTTCTGCTTGTATTGTGCCGTTCCCAAGTCAAAGTTTCCGGAAAACTTTGTAGAGTCGATAGCAATGCTTTTCTGAAATTTATCTTCGGCTTTTGAATAGTCTTTTTCCGTATATTTTTTAACACCATCGTTAATAGATTCAAAATAGAATTGCGCCCGCGATGAGGTGAAAAGAATGAAACATAAAAA
>CAIYOV010000118.1 GCA_903927935.1 uncultured Bacteroidota bacterium
CACGCCTCTCCTATTTTCACTTCCTCTACGTATGTTTATGAAAGTGCTGAAAAGGCACAAAAAGTTTTCAGGGGCGAAGAAGAAGCATTTATCTACTCGCGCTGGAGCCATCCGAATGCTGAGTTGGTAGAGCGCAAACTGGAACTACTGGAAACATTTGAAATGGACCTGGAAGCCAAGGCATTGGTTTTCTCCTCTGGCATGTCGGCACTTTCTGCACTTTACCAAAGTGTATTAAAACCCGGTGATAAAATTTTGGCACAGGGAAATATTTACGGAACGGCCGTTGATTATTTCAATCAGTATCAGGACACCTTCAACATTGAGGTAATTTTTGCCGATTTCAAAAACCTGAAAAAATTGGAATCAATTTTAAAAGCAGAGAAGAAGATAAAACTCATATATGCCGAAACACCTTCGAACCCCACTTTGAATTGCTATGATTTAAAAGCGTTGAGTGCGCTGGGAAAAAAGTATCAGGCTAAAGTTGCAGTGGACAACACTTTTGCTTCACCATACCTGCAACAACCATTCAAATTCGGAGTTGATTTTATTATCCATTCATCCACCAAATATTTAAACGGCCACGGAACCGGGTTGAGTGGTTTTGTGGTTGGCAGAGATGTAGAGTTTATGAAAAAGCAGGTTTGGAAAATCCGTAAGTTGAACGGAACCATCTGCGCTCCTTTTGATGCGTGGTTGTTGAACATTGGCATGAAAACCTTATCGCTTCGTATGGAGCAACACTGCACAAATGCTTTAGCAGTGGCAAAATTTCTTGAAACACATCCGGCTGTTTCCAAAGTGAATTATCTCGGACTTAAAGAACATGCAGACCATGCGCTTGCAAAAAAACAAATGAAAAATTTTGGTGGGGTTCTCTCCTTCGAATTAAAGCGCGGGTACAAAGCAGGCGAGAAACTGATGAAGAGAATTAAGCTTTGTAAACTCACCGCCTCGCTCGGCACAATTGATACTTTAATTCAACATCCGGCAAGCATGAGCCATTCATTTGTTCCTAAAAAACAAAGAGAAGAATACGGGATTACCGATGGGCTTGTTCGTTTAAGTGTCGGTATTGAAGATGTGAAAGACGTAATTGCAGATTTAGCTCAAGCCCTCAAATAATTTTGCTGATGAATTTTGGAATTGCAATACATGGAGGTGCCGGTACTATTCTCCGCTCTTCAATGACAGAAGAAAAAGAACAGCAATACACTGCTGCTTTACAGGAAGCACTGAATACCGGTTACTCAATTCTTCAAAAAGGCGGAAGCTCTCTCGATGCCGTTGAAGCAGCCATTATAAGTTTAGAAGATTGTCCGCTTTTCAATGCCGGTAAAGGTGCGGTGTTCAACAATAAAGGAGTTCACGAAATGGACGCCAGCATAATGAACGGAAAAGATTTAAGTGCCGGTGCGGTGAGTTTAATTAAGAATGTAAAGAATCCTATTTCGCTTTGCCGTACTGTGATGGAAAAAAGCGAGCATGTTTTTTTATGCGGAGAAGGCGCAGAAGAATTTGCTCAAAAAATGAACCTGCAATTTGAGAATGATGAATACTTCAACGATGCGTTCAGACATGAGCAATGGATGAAAGCGAAAGAAGCAGATGGAAGTTTTTTAGATCACAATGTGCAAACACAAAGCGATAAAAAGTTCGGAACAGTAGGTGCTGTTGCACTTGATTTAAACGGAAATCTGGCAGCAGGAACTTCCACCGGAGGAATGACCAACAAGAAATTTGGTCGCGTGGGCGATTCACCGATTATTGGCGCAGGCACTTATGCCAATAACAAAACCTGTGCAATTTCATGCACCGGTCATGGCGAGTTGTTTATACGTTCAGTAGTGGCTTACGATATTTCAGCTTTAATGGAATACAAAAACCTTTCACTGCACGAAGCATGCGAAGAAGTCGTAATGAAAAAATTAGTCTCTATTGGTGGCGAAGGCGGAGTGATTGCTATTGACAAAAACGGAAATATTGAATTACCTTTTAATTCAGAAGGCATGTACCGCGCCATGAAAAGCAGTAAAGGGAATGAATTGATTGCAATTTATAAGTAGCCGAAATTTCTAACTCGCCTTTGCAATATTATCAAAGGTCTCTATAAAACGTTTTGGCTCAACCGCCTTTTTCGACAAAGTGAAATAGAACACTGAACCTTTCCCCTGTTCGCTTTCTACCCACATTTTCCCTCCGTAGTTTTCTGCAATCTTATTGCAAATTGCCAATCCCACACCGGTTCCTTCATATTCGCTTGGGGCGTGCAGTCGTTTAAAAATTTCAAAAATTTGCTTTGTGTATATTTCGGAAATTCCAATTCCGTTATCGGCTACACTAAGCACATACTCTTTGTCATTTTCCTCACAACCTATTTTCACATGCGGATGAGACGACTTATTATACTTCAAAGCATTGCCTACTAAATTAGTAAGTAGCATGTTCATATGCGATGGGGCAACCTGAACTTTAGGCAAATTAGAATACTGAACTAAACCTTTCTTTTCAAAAATCACATCGCTCACATTTTTAATTACTTCTTCCAATACGTTGTTCAGATTTGTGAGTTCTGTAGGTTTATCGTTATGATCAGCAATAGAGTATTGATATATATCGTAAATAAGTTGATTCAGGTGTTTTACTGAATTAATCGCCTGAGCAATCATACTCATTGAATCTTCGTCCAGTTTATCCGCATTTCTCCTGGTTAAAAGTTGTAAGTAAGAAGTAATATTTCGCAATGGGCTCTTCAAATCATGTGAAGTGGCATAAACAAAATGCTTTAAATCAGTATTCTTCTTTTCCAATTCGCGGGCATATTCCTTCAATTTCCGGTCAGCTTCTTTCATTTCGGTAATGTCAATTGAGTAGCCGACTAAAAAAAGCAACTCTCTTTGTTCATTGTAAATTGGCGAAGCCCCTTTAAGCGTATGCCGCAACTTACCTTGTCTGTCGGTAAGCTTTTCTTCGATTTGAACTAATGTTTCTTTTTTAAGTGCTTCGTGCAGAATCTTATCCCGTTCAACGGCAAGATTCATATCCAAACCACGCTCTTTGAAATAATCTGCATTTGTTTTTCCGATTAACCAATTTCGCATTTGCGGATCGTTGATGGCTGCGCTGTTGATATAAGAATATTTAAGATCCTTATCAAAAGTCACAATATCTATAGGGATTTGTTCCAGTAAATGCTCATATAACTTCTTCTGATTTACTAACTGCATTTCTTTTTCAGTCACTTCTTTTTCGTAGCGTACATTCTTGTGGTAAATCAAATACAGCATTGCAGCCATACAGAAAAACTTAACCGGTTCAGTACTTTTATTAATGATTAATTGCTCTGAAAGAGAAACTCCGTAATTTTCAAGATAGGGAGAAAGAAAATGGTACAACCCAAATGGAATTATGCTTATGGCAATACCCCAGAAGATGAGTTTTCTGTCTTTGATTTCAAAAAAATAAAGTGGAAGTAATGCGGTAAGCAAAAGAAAATCGATAATGTGCGTATGGTCACCCAAGAATACAGCCATTGAAATGGTGTTGTAATTGATGAGAACGATACCCGATATTTTAGCCACGTTGACATGACCTTTCCAGATTAAAAGCCGAATCAGCAGAAGACCTGTGATAAATACTGCGGTCATTAATGCGGAACGATGAAGTCCGTTAATGAGGTGTGAGGTTAAACTCAAAGTTTGAATAGAGAGCAATATGACCAACCCGCGGTTTAAATCAATAAGCTCTCTTTTTTCACGATCGGTTTGAGCATACTTAATACCCGTACGCGATAACACATTCCATAAATTTAAAGGAGAAGAAAACATGTCTGCGTTTACGGTAAAACGTAACACAATGACAATTAAGTCACTTTGTGATTAACAGATTATGCTTTGTATTGGATATGATTATTCCCCATACACGCTTTCGAGAAAGTCGTTTTCGTTTGCTTTTACCAACTCCAGAATATCCAATTTGGTCTGCTCATCTAAATGCAAAAACAAATCGTGTCCTCTGCGGATAATTTCTCTGCCTAATTCAATGGCTTCAATTTCATTCTTGCTGTAAACATCCGTTTTGGCGTACATGCGCTTCAACACATCATCCATAATGGCTATGGTTTTACTCAACAAATCAGTATTTGAAAAAGCATGAAACAGTTCACTCACTTCGTCTATAAACTTTTGCAACTGAGGTTTTGGAATAGACCGGAGACAAACATAGAACTGATCATCAGTAAGCGGAACCGTGAAGTTGTTCTGCTGTGCACCCACAAAAAGCGAATTTTCAAAATGCTTGGCTGAAGAGTGTACCTCCATGGCATTCAATCCGCTCTTTACAGCTACCGGGAATTGAAAACCAAATCGCATGATAGCGCTTCCGATGTTTCCGAGTAAGTCGCTAATCCTGCCCGGGTGCATTACATAGTTTTGCAACTCTTCAAAAGCAGAATCCAGTTTCTCGCGCTGAGCAGGTTCCGGATACAGACTCTCCAAAAAATATTTCTTCAGCGTATCTACTACTTCTTTAGTGATGCTCTCCGGTAAATCAAATGTTGCGGCTGCTGTTTTATAGTCATATCTTTTGGCTACAACACCTCTGTATTTTTCTATTAAATGGTATCGCATTTCCATATCAATCACAGCGTTTTTCGATTTTGCAGATGGATTCTTTTTAGCTGCCATGTTTACGTTTTTATAAAGTGCAATTTACTAAATCGTAATCTTTTTGGTTTTGCAATTGTAAAGATTGCCTTTTTGAAGAATATGCACCCGCAAATCTTCCATCGAAATAGGGGAACCATCTTTGATGGTAGCAATGTTACTGTAAAGAATATGCGAGCCGTCAACAATCATTACTGCACCACTGCCTATCACTTCCAGTTCGTCTTCGCGGGTAATTATTACACCGGTATCTTCGCTCAGGCCTATGCCGGTCTTATGCGGATGAAGGGCCACCATCTGTGCCAGGCGGGTAAACCGCCCGCGTTTGTTTACATGTGAGTCTATCATCACATGCTCCACAAATCCAAGGCCGATTGCATTTTTTACTTCTCCCTTTAATAGGGAATAGGCTGCGTTGCCATCGCTTATCATCACATGGCTCATCGCCATAGCCCCGGCACTGGTTCCGGCAACAACAAAATTTTCATGCTGGTACCGGTGCTTCAGAATCTTAAAAAATTCCGTTCCGCCATATACCGAAGTAATTTTACTTTGGTTGCCACCACTGAACATAATGGCCTGACAGGTTTTTAACCGCTCCAGATTATCTTCCTGTTCAGCATCTTTTGCTTTTCTGATTCGCATATGAAATACGCGGGTGCAACCAAGTTTGGTAAATGCATTCAGATAGTTTCGCCAAACTTCACCGGGAATTGATGAAGCAGTTGTTACTACTTCAATGTGTGCATGCTTTCCGCCTGCTTCGTCAACAATGCGTTTGAGCACACCCAGTTCTGTATAATTCGGATTGTTTTTATGAACAGCAAATAAATCTCTGTCAGTGCCTTTGTCTTCCGCTCCGCCTATGGCTATCAGTTTTCCTTTAGGTATCATTCAGTTTTTATAGTCAATCGAAAATCAACATTAGAACCGCATTGCAAAAAGTTTTTTTCAACAATCAATACGAATACATTGAAAATTCTAAATTGCATTAACTGTATCATTTCAACACATACTATTCAATATCATACGCATGAAAATTCTGGACATTAAAATAATGAAGGGTCCCAATTACTGGAGCAACAAACGCCACAAACTGATTGTGATGCGGCTTGACCTGGAAGATATGGAACAAAAACCCACGAACAAGATTCCTGGATTCAGCGAACGTCTGCAAAAGATGTTTCCATCCATGATGGAGCACCGGTGTAGCGAAGGTGTAGAAGGAGGATTCTTCTCGCGTGTAAAAGACGGCACTTGGATGGGTCACGTGATTGAACACATAGCACTCGAAATTCAAACACTGGCAGGAATGGATTGCGGATTCGGGCGCACGCGCGAAACTTCTACCAAAGGAGTTTACCATGTAGTGTTTTCGTACTTCGAAGAAAAGGCCGGAACCTTTGCTGCAAAATCTGCAGTGCGCATAGCCGAGGCCTTGATTGCGGGTCTGGAATACGATTTAGCAAAAGATATTCAGGAGCTGCGCGAAATACGCGAAGAAGAAAGATTAGGACCCAGCACCGGTTCTATTGTTGACGAAGCGGTGAAAAGAAAAATTCCGTGGATTCGTTTGAACCGGCATTCGCTGGTGCAGTTGGGTTACGGAAAAAATCAAAAGCGCATTCAGGCAACGGTCGCTTCTACCACTTCGAACATTGCCGTTGAAATTGCCTGCGATAAAGAAGACACTAAGAACTTATTAGATGCCGCACAAATTCCGGTGCCGAAAGGTTATGTGGTATATGATGAAGATGATTTGAAAGACACGATTGAAAAAATAGGCTACCCCGTTATTACCAAACCGCTAGATGGCAACCACGGCAAAGGGGTTACTACCAACCTCCGCAACTTTGAAGATGCCGTTGTGGGAATGAATGCTGCTAAAAAATATTCGCGTGCGGTTATCTGCGAAAAATACATCACCGGTCGCGACCACCGGGTGCTGGTTATCAATTACAAATTTGTAGCCGCGGCTTTGCGCACACCGGCTGCCGTTATGGGCGATGGCAAAAGTTCTATTCAGCAATTAATTGACAAAGTAAACAGCGACCCCCGCAGAGGTTACGGACACGAAAAAGTGCTGACCGCAATAAAAGTAGACGACCAGACCGAAAATATTTTAGTAAAGTTGGGTTATACACTCGATACTGTTCTGAAGAAAAATGAAGAGCTGTGGCTGAAACCCACCGCCAACCTCTCCACCGGTGGAACCGCCACCGATGTAACCGACCTGGTTCACCCATCCAATATTTTTATGTGCGAGCGCATTGCCCGCATTATCGGTTTAGATATTTGCGGCATTGATATCATGGCCGATAACCTCAGCCAGCCTATCAACGAAATTGGCGGAGCCATTCTGGAAGTAAATGCTGCACCGGGTTTCCGCATGCACCTTGACCCTACCGAAGGCATCGGCAGAAATGTGGCCGAACCGGTTATTGATATGCTGTATCCCCCCGGTGCTAACGCGCGCATTCCCATCATCGCCATTTCGGGCACCAACGGAAAAACCACTACTACGCGCCTGATTGCCCACATTGTAAAACAAATGGGCTATAAAGTTGGGTTCACCACTACCGAAGGCGTTTACATTCAAAACCAGATGCTGATGCAGGGCGACTGCACCGGACCGGTAAGTGCCGAGTTTGTATTGAAAGACCCTACCGTTGAATTTGCCGTGCTGGAATGCGCCCGTGGCGGAATTCTGCGTGCCGGTCTGGGTTTCCATAATTGCGATATGGCAGTAGTCACCAACATTGCGCCCGACCACCTTGGTCTGCAGGGCATCGATACCCTCGAACAACTGGCGCGCGCCAAAGCGGTGGTGGCCAAATCTGTTTTCCCCGAAGGCTATGTAATACTGAATGCCGATGACGACCTGGTTTACAAAATGCGCACTGAGGTAGACTGCAAAGTAGCCCTCTTCAGCATGGACGAACACAACCCGCGCATTAAAGAACATTCGGCCAACCACGGAATTTCGTGTGTGTACGAAAACGGTTTCTTTACCATCCTCAAAGGCAGCTGGAAAATACGCGTTGATAAAGTAAGCAATGCGCCTATCACCTTTGGCGGCAGGGCCGAGTTTAATATTCAAAATGCGCTGGGGGCCATCCTCACCGCTTACTTATCCGATTTTAAAATCGAAGACATCAAACTGGCGCTCGAAACCTTTGTGCCTTCACCGGTGCAGACTCCCGGCCGCATGAACATCTTCAACTTTAAAAACTTTACCGTAATGGCCGATTACGCGCACAACGCCCACGGCATGCGCGCCATTGGCAAGTTTGTAAACAAGGTAGAAGCCACCGTTAAGGTAGGCGTAATTGCAGGCGTAGGCGACCGCAGAGACGAAGACACCATTCAGCTGGCCGAAGAAGCCGCCCGGGTGTTCGATGAAATCATCATCCGGCAGGATAAGCACCTGCGAGGCCGCACCGAAGAAGCCATCATTGCCCTGCTCACCAAAGGCATTAAAAACATCGACCCTAAAAAGAAAATAACCATCATGAAAAAAGAAAGCGAGGCCATTGACTATGCCGTGCGCAACGCCCAAAAAGGCTCTTTTATTGTGGTTATTAACGATGTGGTGCTGGCCGCCCTCGACCAGCTGCAACGCCTAAAAGAAGAAGAAGACAACGGCTCCCTCATCCGCGTTGATAGTTTAACCGATTGGATTATATAAAACTAAAACCATAAGGGGGTTCCCCGCTCAAAGCAGCGGGGCGCGTTATCCGTTACAAGCTTTTTTGCTGTATTTTCTCCTCCGCTGGCGGAGGTGTCCGCTGCTTTGAGCGGACGGAGGTGGATGTATTTGTCTTTCCCTCACAGCAAAAAAGGCTTTCCACTACTACCGTTAACCCAAACAGCCGAATACAAAATACATCCTCCTCCGCCCCGCACAAAGCTGCGGGGCACCTCCTCCAAAGGAGGACAAAATACCTATCCCCCGCAGGCGGGGGCAGGGGGTGGTTTTTAAGCAACAGGCGTTCGGTTTAGCTCCTCAGCAGCTCTGTTTTAATCCACGCCTCATCTGTTTTGCTCCTCATATCTTCAGTTTCAAGAAACGGGAATTCTGTATTAATTAACGGCTGTTCTGTTTTGACACATGGGAGTTCTGCTTTGCCCGATTCATCTTCTGTTTTAAGACTTGCCCCGACTGTTTTGAACGATGACTCGTCTGTTTTAGCGTTGCCGACTGTTGTTTTGTCACACAGGCGCTCTGCTTTAAGCTATGCCTCAACTGTTTTAAGCAACGCCTTTACTATTTTGCCCCATGTTTATGCAAAAACGAGCAAAAACACAACAAAAGCCATAAAATGGAGTATTTGTGGAAAAATGAAGGACTTAAGATTAAAAATGCTGTTATTGCCTGTGCCGCTTTAAACAAATCAACCACAGCGATTTGCTCGGTCATTACGAACTCATCAAAATGAAACCGGGTAGTTTAAGAGTTCACCAACTCGCATCCCGACTTCCCCACACAAACCAAATTCATCAAAATAAAAACAGGCCGCATTATCGAAGTAGACTGGAAATTATAAACATCCAAAAAGCAAAAACCTAAAAAAGCGCGAAGGAAAACCCTTCGCGCTTTTTTATTAAATAAATTTACTTAATCAATTCATCGTAGTCGGCATGAGAGCCAATCCAAAACCAAATGATGGTTTCGTTTTCTTTTACCCCTAAAGCGCGGTAAGCAAGGCTAACCCTTACACTGTAAATAGAATTTTCGGGAGCAACTAATTTAAACTGCAAACTCGGGTGTTGCGGGTTTTCTTTCCAAAGATGATACGCTTTTCGGGATGCTTTTTGAATATGCGTAGGTAGTTTGCTAAAGCAAATGCGAAACTTTGAGGTGGTAACCGAATTCATTTACCAATCGGTCTTTTTTGTTTTGCCTGCCTTGTATTCTTCCAGGGCTTCCTCTGCCAGTCCGGTAAGTTTTTTCGATGAATTTTTGAATGTCAACTCCCACAATAGTTCATCCTGTATAAGTGCGGCTATGGCATTTTGCTCTGTATTGCTAAGCTGGTTAAGGTTCTTTATTACCTTTTCAAGTTCGGTAGTCATCTTCATGTTGTTTGTTATTACGAAGATATAGAAAAAACGTTGGATGAATAAAAACCAACAAAAAGCGCGAAGGAAACCCCTCCGCGCTTTTTGTTTTTACTTATAATTGCGGCCATGAAATTCCCTGCCTTTATTTGTTTGCTGTCTGCCACCCTTTTTGCCTCTGCCCAAAACGATACCACTATATACCGCACCATTAAACACATGGAGGCCAACGATTACACCTTCAGTGTGCCCGAAAAATGGACAGTCTATCTGCAACAGCAAAACGGCCCGCAATTACAGAAATTGGAATTTACCGATGTGGCTTTACCGCATGTAGTCAACAACGCACCGCTCACGGCCATCTGCCTGTTCCGCAAATTAAATGGCGATAGTCTAAAGGCGGCACAGCAGTTTGTAATCAATGACTTTACCTCCTACCCCGACCGTGTAACTTCACCCGGTTACAATTACACCACCGACACCCTCAAAATTGCCAGTGGCGAACAGGCAATACTTTACACCACGCACTACTACCGCAGGAGCAAAGCCAGCAACTTTACCCGTTACGATATGCTGGTGTATTCAGCTAAACGCAAAGGCACTTACTGGTTTACGGTTACGTACCAATACAAAGACCCCACTTACCAAATCGAATTCGATTATAAATTAAAGCAGTATGCCCTGCGTATTTACAAAACGCTGGTGCTGCGTTAACAGCTATAATGGAACCAACAGGGCAAATTTTGCGTCTTTCTCATATTCTTATATTTGTCCACTTATGAAAAAAAGAGTTCCGGTCTCTCTGCTCGCCATCGTTTTATCGTTCAGTGCATTTTCGCAAATGCATGTTAAGAAACCAAACTTCACATCGTTCCGTACCGACAAAAAAGAAACAGCTGAAATCTTAATAAAAGAATCTTCACCAGCCGCACAAAAACATCCCGAGTTCGGCATTACTCCTTACAACGCCCAATGCACCGAGTGTGTAGAATTGATTGACCAGCGCACGCTCGACTCGCGCCAGTTTATTGATATATACGATAAAGGGCACACCTATTCGCAGCAATCGTATTTCCCATTGCATTATCGGAAATTCGAAGGCGATGTATGGCATACCATCGACCAGCGCCTTCGCCCTACCGCTGACAAAAACGTTTATGCCGCCAAAGACCAACCGGTGGTAACCAAATGCGATTTGAATAAACAATCTTCTTCGCTCAACGTGCGCGGTTTCGAATTTGAGTTCAACAAAAATCTTTCGCTCTACTACTTTGACGACAACACCCTCTACAGCAAAACCGAACAGGGCAATTACAGCACCTACAACATCGGTGAAGAAGGCTTGAATGTAAAGAACCTGTGGACCGGTATTGACATGGAGCAGATTTTTTCTGCCGGTCAGATAAAAACAAACTTTGTTATCAATGCTCCTTTGCAGATTCCCATCACCAAAGGCTGGATGGTCATTGAAGACCATTTTACTTTACCCGAAGGTTATTCTTTTGAAGAATCTTCCAACGGCTCACATCTGTACGAAAAATATTACCGTGGCGATTATTTACTGAAAGACCCTAAAGGCGAACTGGTGCTCACCTACGAAAAACCGGTGTATCTGGATGCCAAGGCTTTTGGTATGCATGGTATTTACAAACTGCTCCGCACCGGTAACGATTATACCCTGCAAACTTTAGTACCGGTTGAGTGGCTCAACAAAAAAGACAATACCTATCCGCTCTTTATCGACCCTACGGTTTACGGTGCCACCAAAATGGGTGACTTTACTTCTTCGGGTTTGCCATCGGCCAGCATGGGATTTACTACAACTTCACTCGGTGCCTGTCCTTATAAAATGAATGTTACGGTGCCCGGCAAAAGCAAGTTAACCAATGCTTATGTAGATGTAGAATATACGCTCACCTACGATAATACCTGCGGCACTCCTCCCCTGCCTCCACCGTTTTGCACCTTCAACATGGTAACTATGGAAGTGCTCTGCGATACCTGCGGCACCAGTACGGGTTTGCTCAGTTGCAATCCTGCACAGCCGCCATTTACCGGTACCTGTACCACGGACTCTAACTTGGTACCGGGGGCAAATGCTATCCGTGTAAACAATTTTGTACCTAATTACCTTAACTGCATGCCGGCACAGTGCCCCGACTATCATCTTTGGTTTACACTGTTAAACCGCGATGCCACCTGCGGTGATGTTTGTGGTTACTTATGCGCGCGTGGAAACATGTGGCGTATGACCATCGAAGCCTGTCAGGTAGATGGCTTTATTACGCAGGATAAAACTCAGGTTTGTGCGGGTCAGCCGGTAACCTTTACCGGTCATCCTAATTGCGGTGTTCCGCCATATCATTATGCCTGGACAGAAAACGGGGGAAACACTTTCGATACTATTTACGGAACTCCAAACTTTGTAATTCATCCGCAGGCCGATGTTACCGTTGGCTGTTATGTAATTGACAACTGCGGTATTTCATGGCGAACAAACGATTTAGATGTAACCGTTGTTGCCACACCACCGGCCGATGCAGGAAGCGATATTTATTTGTGTGCAGGCGGAGCAGCTAACCTCGGTGGAAACCCGACATCAAGCGTAGGCGCATCTATCACCTGGACGGCAGAAAACATCACCGTAAGAAACTATCTGAACAGCACTACCTCTCCTAACCCCACTGCCATAGTACCAGCCGGTGTTATCGATACTTTCTGGTATGCCGTAAGTGCGTCAAACGGTTCTTGTGCAAGAACCGATACGGTTTATGTTTTTTCTAATCCGCTACCCACCGCTGATGCCGGACCGGATATTACCATTTGTTCAGGAGGTACCGTTACTTTGGGTGGAAGTCCATCAAGCAATGCTGCCGGTGTTCAATGGGCGGGTCAAAACGCCACTGCTACCGGTTGGCTGAATAATCCAACGGCTGCAAACCCTCAGGCGGTTATCCCTGCCGGAACGGTAAGCAATTTCTATTATGTGCTTACAGGAACTACAGCTTCATGTGTAGCCAGAGATACGGTTAATATTATTTCTAATGCAGCTCCCGTAGCAAATGCCGGCAGCGATCAAAGCCTTTGCGAAGGAGGCACCGCAACACTCGGTGGTAATCCAACGGCAGTAGGCGGCACTTCTATTACCTGGAGCGGGCAGAATGTTCTTGCAGAGAGTTGGCTGAGCAGCACAACCGATCCAAATCCGCAGGTAAATATGCCGGCAGGAACTACAGGAACTTTTTCTTATGTAGTAACCGTTAACGACCCGCTTTGTCCGCGAACAGATACCGTGAAAGTAATTTCACATACAAATCCTGTTGCGCAAATTGATTCCAACGGCTCAACCAGAATTTGCACCAACCAGTCCGTAACAATTTCTGTTATTGGAAATTACACCTCCTACTTATGGAGCAACGGAAGCAATGCTTCTTCCATATCGGTTAACCAGGCAGGTAATTATTCTGCCACGGTAACCGATGCCTTTGATTGCACAGCGGCCAGCAATGTAATTACCGTTTCCACTATTACTGTTCCAACCTTAACCGTATTTCCCGATACTGTAATTACCTATGGCGATAGTGTAGAGATGTATACTGATCTTAATCTGGCATCTGCTTCAATAGATTCCTTTACCTGGTACCCGGCAGCAAATCTTTCCTGCATCAATTGCACCAACCCGGTGGCTACACCGCAGTTACCGGCTCAGTACTATGGCGTAAATGTTTATACCGGTGGATGCGTGGCTACTGATTCTGCTTTAATCCGCGTGGTTTTCCCTAATAATTTCTTTATCCCTAATGCCTTTACTCCGAATGGCGATGGCAATAACGATAACTTCTACATTCAGGCGCAAGGCGGTGTAAAGGTTATTTTGTTTCAGGTGTTCAACCGGTGGGGCGAAAAAGTGCATGAAGGAAGCTACCCTTGGGACGGAAGTTATAAAGGAAAGCCAGCCCCTGCAGGTGTTTACATCTACATCTTCAAACTTGGCTTGTTTGGCGATGATTACGCGCTCTTCCGCAAAGGAAGTGTGACAATGATTCGATAAATAGTTGAAAGAGTTTTTCTTTGCGGTATGAATCTTTATCCGCTTTTTAAATCATTACTGTTTCAACTGGATCCCGAAGAAGCGCATCACATTACCATTCACAATCTTCAGTTAGCCGGTAAGTTTCCGCAGCTACTCAAACTTATTGCAAGCAAAGTTGAACACACGTCACTGCACCGCAATTTGTTTGGTTTAGATTTTCCTAACCCGGTAGGTCTTGCTGCCGGCTTGGATAAAAACGGAGATGTGATTGACGAAATGGGGATGATGGGTTTTGGTTTTGTGGAGATTGGAACAATTACACCTCGCCCTCAGCCGGGAAACGATAAACCAAGATTATTTCGTTTGGTAAAAGATGCTGCACTTATCAACCGGATGGGTTTTAATAATGTGGGTGCCGAAGTTGCCGCACAAAAATTAAAGCGCAGAAAAACAAACATTATAGTTGGAGCTAACATCGGCAAAAACAAAGTAACCAGTAACGAAGACGCCATTCGCGATTACGAATATTGTTTTAAAACGCTGTTCGATTATGCTGATTACTTTGCAGTGAATGTAAGCTCCCCCAACACACCGGGCTTGCGCGCCCTGCAGGATAAAGATTCGCTGACAGCTATTTTAAATTCTTTGCAGGACATTAATCTTTCTAAACAAAAACAAAAGCCAATCCTCCTCAAGATTGCACCGGACCTGACGAACGAACAGATTGATGATGTGGTGTCTGTTGTTCAGCAAACAAAAATCCAGGGCTTAGTAGCTACCAATACAACTATTACAAGAGAAGGATTAAGCTACACACCAACCGAAATAGAAAATTTTGGAGCAGGAGGGTTGAGTGGAAAGCCATTGACAAAAAGAGCAACAGAAGTAATCAGCTATATCAACAAGAAACTTCAAACAACTAACAACAAACCAGCCCTAATCGGTGTTGGTGGTATAATGAATGTACAAG
>CAIYOV010000119.1 GCA_903927935.1 uncultured Bacteroidota bacterium
AGACAGGTTTTTCCGTAATCGGTCTTTGTTTTTTAGTAATCAAGGCAGATTTTTTCTTAATCAGTCTTGGTTTTTATCTTACCAGCCTCAATTAATCTCTAATCAAGACAGGTTTTTGGGTAATCTATGCTCATTATTGCCTGAAATAGACCTTTTTTAGGTAAAATATGGATGTTTTGCTCCTAAATCAGGAAAATTAAACTCAAAACAGGGTTAGTTGGTTTATTCAAAGGCTCTTTTCAAGATAGCCTCCTGTTCTTGAAGGTGCATCTTTTTATAACCTGTAGCCGGAGAGGCCGAGTTTTTACGGGCAATGCCGCGTATGTTCAGTTTATCATTAAAGCGGGCATGAATAAAGTACCAAGCCCCCATGTTTTCCGATTCTTCCTGCACCCACCATACTTCTGCCTCGGGGTGTTTCCTGGCCAGCTCAATCATCTTGTCTTGTGGCACCGGGTAAAGCTGCTCCACGCGGGCAATCACTACATCTTTGATGTTGTCACGCTCTTTACGCTCCAGCAGGTCGTAATAAATTTTACCGGAGCAGAACAGAATCTTGCGCGCTTTACCTTCTACTTCATCTACTAGTAGCTCCTGAAAGCCACCTTTAAGAATATTCTCCATTGGGGAAACACAACGCGGATGACGCAATAAACTCTTAGGGCTCATCACCACCATTGGCTTGCGGAAATTCCATTGCATTTGTCTGCGTATGGCGTGGAAGAAATTGGCAGGGTCAGAAATGTTCACTACTACCATATTCATCTCAGCACACTGCTGCAAAAATCTTTCTAAGCGGGCAGAAGAGTGCTCCGGTCCCTGGCCTTCGTAGCCGTGCGGCAACAACATCATTAACCCCGAACTGCGCTGCCATTTGCTTTCGCCCGAAGAAATAAACTGGTCGATAATAATTTGAGCACCGTTGGTAAAGTCACCAAACTGGGCTTCCCATATCACCAACGATTCAGGACTCGGCAAAGAATAACCGTATTCAAAACCAAGTACACCGTATTCACTTAAATGCGAATTGTAAACAAAAAATCTTCCCTGCTTACTTGCCAGATTGCACAGACGGCAATATTCTTTATCTGTGTTTTCATCGGTAATAACTGCATGACGGTGTGTAAAGGTTCCGCGCTTTACATCTTCACCCGAAAGACGAATATCTTTTCCTTCCAACAATATAGAACCATAAGCCATTAACTCGGCAGCAGCCCAGTCCAGTTTCTTTTCTTCCAGTGCAAGGCGTTTTCTTTCTTCCAGATATTTCTGCACTTTTTTAAGTGGAACGAAACCGGTTGGTACTTTATTTATACCTTCTGTCAGCTTATCCGAAACATCTTTCGAAATAAAAGTATCAGGCGATTGTTTAAAATCATCAATGGTTGCTTTCCTTAACTTTTGCCAAGCCAATTCCGTAGGTTGAGGTTTATAAGGAAGGGGATTTTGTTTTACAGAATCTAAGCGGGCCTGCAATTCATCCCAAAACTCTTTTTCCATTTTCTTGGCTAGTTCTGCAGTCACAGCTCCTTCTGTTTCGAGTTGCTGTATATACAGGTCGCGTGGATTGGTGTGTTTTTCAATCAGTTTATACATCACCGGTTGTGTAAATTTCGGGTCATCGCTTTCGTTATGCCCCCATCTGCGATAGCACACCATATCAATAAAAATATCCTTGTTGAACTGCTGACGGTATTCAGCCGCAGTTTCGCAGGCAAATACTACAGCCTCAATGTCGTCACCATTTACGTGAAGCACCGGTGCTTCAATGGTTGCTGCAATAGAAGTTGAATAATCAGAAGACCGTGCCTCATCAAAATCAGTAGTAAAACCAATTTGGTTATTAATAACAAAATGGATAGTGCCACCTGAATAATACCCATCAAGCTTGGCCATCTGCAATACTTCATAAACAATTCCCTGTCCAGCTACAGCTGCATCACCATGAATGAGCAACGGAAGAATTTTATCGTAATTAGATTTATAAATCGCATCGGCTTTGGCACGGGCAAAACCGGTTACTATAGGGTTCACTGCTTCCAGATGTGAAGGATTCGGCATCAGTTTCAGGTAAACATCTTTACCTCCTTCAACCGGATACTGCGAAGAAAAACCGAGATGATACTTTACATCACCATCGCCCATCGTAATATCAGCTTCTACATTACCCTCAAACTCATTGAAGATTTCTTCATAGGTTTTTCCCATAATATTCGCCAGGACATTTAGGCGTCCACGATGCGCCATACCTATTACCACTTCTTCCACTCCACCTATTGCAGCTGTTTGAATAATTGCATCCAGTGCCGGGATAGTTGTTTCACCTCCCTCAAGAGAAAATCTTTTTTCGCCAATGTATTTTGTTCCTAAAAACTTTTCGAAAGAAACTGCTTTGTTCAATTTCCTCAAAATTCGCTCTTTCTTTTCTACTGAAAATTTTATGAGCGAATCATTCTTTTCAGTTCTGCTTCTGAAAAACTCTATTTCATCGGGTAATCGTATGTACCCGGTTTCGAAACCAATACTACCGCAATAAACTTTCTTTAGTTTAGTAAGAATTTCGCTCAATGAAGCATTGGGTAAGCCTATTTCAGAGCCAATCGAAAACTTTCTTTCTAAATCTTTTTCGCTTAGTCCAAAATTTTCAAGTTCTAAGTTAGCATGGCGGTCTTTGCGCGGCTTTATAGGATTGGTGCGTGCAATCAGATGTCCTTTATTCCGATATGAATGAATAAGTTTATAGACTTTGAATTCATCGGCAGAAAATGAAGTTGAATTTCCGTTGTAATTAAGGGTGGCAAAATCAAATCCCTCAAAGAATTTTCTGAATTCAGGGTCAACTGAAGAAGGGTTTTTCTTGAAATCGGTATAAAGATTTTCTAGAAATTCGGGAGTGGCATTGGTCAGAAAAGAGTAATTATCCATTATATCGCTGAAAATTGGAGCGCAAACCTAACGCTTAACTACCAATAAGCAAAAGGAAATCTTTAGAGAGATGATGGTGATGGAAATACAACTCTTGTATTTCTCTCTCATCTCTATAGAAATGTTTGGAAATTTAAGGGATGCGTATATATTTGCACTCCTTTTAAAAAAGAGATAAAAATGGCACATCACAAATCGGCAAA
>CAIYOV010000120.1 GCA_903927935.1 uncultured Bacteroidota bacterium
CTCAAAATCATGATTTTTTCCAGTCTTTTTATGATAAGCGGAGATTTTGCTTTGGCCCAGACTATTCCCTTAGGAACCTTCCCTTCTGCCGCCGAAGCCAACAAATCCCTGAAAGACGTTACATCACCCTCGGTCCCTGGCGCGCAGCAGAACGTTTTCTGAAAGAAATAAATCTGAATGAAGTTATATCGGTAAAAGTTAACCTCTACGGCTCACTTGCTAAAACCGGTAAAGGCCACGGAACTGACATTGCCATAATTCTCGGATTAAACGGAGAGGACCCGGTTACGTTTGACACTACAACGCTTACTGCTCAGATTAACTCTATTATTCAGAAAAAGAAAATAAAACTGGCCGGCAAAACCGAAATCGATTTTGATGCCGAAGCCGACATTATTTTTCTAAAAAAAGAATCGTTGCCCTTTCACCCCAATGCATTGAAGTTTATCGCCACGTTTAAAGATGGTTCTGCAAAAGAAGAGACTTACTACTCCGTAGGTGGTGGCTTTGTAGTAAAGGAAGGAGAAATCAATTCTTCTACTAAAAGTGTTTCCCTCAAATACGATGTAAATGATGCCGATGAGTTGCTTCAGAACTGTATGCGAGCGGGTTTAAATATTTCGCAATTGGTAATGGAAAACGAAAAAGCATGGCGCAGCGAAACAGAAACAAAAAAGGGAATTCTGAACCTGAAAGATGTGATGTTCGATTGCATTTACCGTGGCTGTTACTCACAGGAAAAAATGTTGCCCGGTGGTTTGAATGTGGCAAGGCGTGCAGCCAAGATGAATAAATTGATGCTTAAAAATACTTCTTACAACAATATATCCGAATGGATAGCAGCTATCAAACAAACAGAGCACTCCTTTACCAATACTATGAACTGGATTAGCTGTTTTGCGTTAGCGGTTAACGAAGAAAATGCTTCGTTTGGTCGCGTGGTTACTGCCCCTACTAACGGAGCAGCCGGTGTTGTTCCCGCAGTGATGATGTATTACCATTTGTTTGCCGGTGGAACGAAAGATGAAAACTTGATTCAGTTTATGCTCACCGCTGCTGAACTGGGAAGTCTATTTAAGAAGGGTTCTACCATCAGCGCGGCAATGGGCGGTTGCCAGGCAGAGATTGGAGTATCATCGGCAATGGCGGCTGGTGCACTGACAGAGTGTTTAGGAGGAACCCCGGCACAGGTAATGCAGGCAGCAGAAATTGCCATGGAGCACCACCTTGGAATGACCTGTGACCCTATTAGTGGGTTGGTTCAGATTCCTTGTATTGAGCGAAATACTATGGGTGCAATTAAAGCCATCACAGCTTCACAACTTGCTTTACAAAGCGATGCCGACTTAATGAAAGTTTCACTCGACACAGTAATAAAAACTATGTGGGATACAGCAAAAGACATGAGTGCTAAATACAAAGAGACTGCCGATGGCGGATTGGCAACTAACATTCCGCTGAATGTGCCGGAGTGCTGAGATTATTTTACCGCCCGTTCCAATGAATCCTTCTTTGCTTTCTCCTGAAACTCCTGAATAAGTTGCTCCGGTGTCTTGCCTAAGTTATCAAGGGTGGTTCTTACATCTTTAGCAATTGGATGCGTTGGATATGCTTCTAAGAATTTCTCATACAGATTCTTTGCCGCATGCGGATTACCCACTTCGTTTTCATAAATAAACCCTTGCAGAAACAAAGCATATGGCCGCTTGCTTACCGTAGGATAACGGTCGTAAATTTTCGAATAAAGTTCAATACTCCGAAGCGGCTTATGTATATACCGATAGAAATCAGCCGCTTTAAAAAGATAGTTCGCACCATTGGTATCAGTTGGATAGTTATCAGCAAAAGCTTCGTAATCTTTCAGCAATGCATTTACCGCGCTGGTATCTACCTTTCCATTCTTCGCCTGCTCCATCAGCAACTTCTCTCCATTTTCAATAGCGCGCTTCTTCCACGCCAGCTTAGGATTGCAGGATGCAAGTGAAAGAGTAATAACAATAGCAATTATTAATTTATTCATCGTAATATTTTTGATAGCGAATATAGAAATGGTTGACAGATGCGTTTTACTTCCACTTGATATTACAACCAATACTAGGACGCTGATGTTGAGAAACGGGCTCCCCTACAAACAAATTATCTAAAGCGTTACGTATGTCTTTCCCTGAAAGGGGAACATTGTTTGAAGGACGGGAATCATCTAATTGTCCCCGATAAATCAATTTCATCTCTGCATCAAAAATATAGAAATCGGGGGTACAGGCAGCGTCATATTCTTTAGCTACCTGTTGTGTTTCGTCATATAAATAAGGAAAAGGATACTTCTCCCTCAATGCAGCTTCTTTCATCTTCTCCGGAGAGTCCTCAGGATGAGTTGCCAAATCGTTCGAACTGATAGCAATAAAGTTTACCCCTCTTGTCCGATAATCGTTTGCCAACTTTACTAGCTCAGGATTTACATGCTTTACATAAGGGCAATGGTTGCAGATGAACATAATTGTTGTTGCTTTCTCCCCTTTCAGATCCTGTAGGGAAAATATTTTTCCCGAAACTGTATCGGGTAGAGTAAATACAGGAGCAATAGTGCCAATCGGTATCATATTAGAAGGTGTGAGAGACATACTTGAGGTTTGAATAACAATATTAAAATCTATTGTCAGCTTTTATGTTTCATCCTGATGAAAAAACCAACTGCACAAAGTAGTTTTAAACTCATACGTTGGATAAAACAATGCTGGGAACGCCAAACACAAGGCAGACGTTGTGCAATAAAAGGCTTATCATTTAAACCTTACTATAAACATTGTAATTAACCTCCCCAAAACAGAATCATCCAACATAATATAGGCGTAAACAGAAGCATATGTTACGCATGAAAAATTTGGCGATCTTGATATTACTTACCTGCTCCGCAAATTTGTTTGGGAATATTCACGCAGATTTCAGTGTAGACAAATTTTCAGGATGTTCTCCCTTACTCGCAAATTTCACAAGCACATCCACTACTTCAATTGGAACTATTGATTACCGCTGGGATTTTTCAAATGGAAATGGATCCTCTTTACCTAGTCCTGCTGCCATGTTTAACTCACCAGGTGTATATCGTGTTAAATTGATTGTAAATAACGGAACCGAAAAAGATTCAGTTACTAAGTCAGTTACAGTTTTTAGATTACCTCAAGTAGATTTTACAGCGTTAAGCACGAATTTATGTGAAAACGAGATTCTTCATTTAACGAGTAACGTAATTCCAGGCAATGCACCTATTACAGATTATGCATGGGGTTTCGGAAATGGAGTGGCAAGTAGTGGAACAAATA
>CAIYOV010000121.1 GCA_903927935.1 uncultured Bacteroidota bacterium
AAAATCATTGTTGGAGCCGCTGGAAATGAAGCGGACACGCCCCTGCATCTTGGTTACCAATTTAATAACGATAAAGGCCTGGGCGCATACGGCTTTACAGTAGATGCCAGCCCCCGCGCACCCAAACTGCAAACCAGTAAAGTGTTGCCGGCCGATAAAGTTACCGTGAATGCTGTAGTTATTGGCGGCACGCTCACGAACATAGGCTCGGTTGATTTACATGTTTATAAAGGAAAGACCACTGCAGGCAATCCAACCATTGTTCACCCGAATGAGAAGTTCGGAACCACAAAAGGTTACAGCACTATTACCGTTTCGAACCCCGATACGCTCACTGCGGGCACATTTACTGCCTTGAGAAACCGATAAAAAGTCGAGAACAGCAAGAGCGGGGATGTTTTTTTGAATTCCTGGGAAGAAATTTTAACAAACGGGGAAGGAATTCTCGATTTCGGGGAAGGATTTTTAACAAACGGGGAAGGAATTCTAAATTTTGGGGAAGGAATTTGAACTGTCGGGGAAGTTTTTTTTAATTTCGGGGAAGGAATTTAGAAAATCGGGTAAAGAATTTTGGATCAAAGAAGTGTATGAATTAGCTACAAAGAGCAAATTATTCAACCAAATGAACCAAAAACAAACATATTCAACTTTAGGCGTCCATTCCGGGTGAGCTATGAGTACTCCCTTGTCGGGGGGCATGAAGATGCAGCATATTAAACCGAATCCGACCGGAGACAAATCGTGGACTTGGGGAATCGGTGGTATATAAACCTTTGCTCTTTACCATAACAGGAATGCTGCATAAAGACTGGCAGCCCGGAAAGACGGGTACTTAAAACATAAGCGCAGGAAAGATAAAATCAATCAGTCATGAAACTAAAACTTATCGTAAAAATCGGGTCGGCATAATCAGGAGGCGCACCATACGGTACTCCCTGGTAGGGGGGCATGAAGATGCAGCACGTTTAAGCGAATTTGTCCTGATTATGTGGTCGCGTTCTATTTCGATCAAATTCGCTTTACGCAAACCAAGCGCATTAAAGTTACAGGGAATGCTGCATAAATACTGACCATCCGGAAAGACGGATGTATTAAAAAGCAAAACCCACTGCATAAGCGGTGGGTTTTGTATGTAGGGGTATATAAATGCCGGTTATTTACCGTCCGGTTTTAATTCCGTCTTTTCTTTTTAGGCAATACCGGATTTCCTTTCTCATCCAGGCGGTCTTTGCTGTATTCTGAATATTCCAGATAAATAAACAATACGATAACAATACCTATTAAAACAAGAATTAAAGTCATAAACTGAAAAAAAAATTAGCTGAGTTTCCTAATGGTGAATTTAATAGAACATTATAAAAACCGGTGAACGGAATGGTGAAGCAAATCAGATGAAAGTTAAAAGCGGGTAACCCGCACCGGGGTATTACTTCTTCTCCGCCTTAGGTTTCTTCTTCAGCTTTCGCAACAGTTCAGCGGGTGTATCAAACTCCTGCCGGTACGAAAGGCCTATACCCGTGCGGTTGGTGTTGCGGCTGTTGTAGTAATCGTAATTGGTGCGGTTAAAGGCTTTGGCGCTCCAAACACCATCGGGCGTAAGGGCATATTGAATCTGAAAATCACCGGTAGGTATAACCGAGCGCGAAGCGGCCGGCATACCGGTAATAGGGTCAACGGCTGTGTTGTTACCAAAATCGAGATTGCCCCCCGCATTAATGGTTAGGCGGTTGTTGAGCAGGCGCTGCTGCAGGGCAAGCTGAAGTTCCCTGCGGGTATCGAACGAAGAAGAATTACCGGTTACCGTGCTCGAACTGTTCAACTGGTCATACTGGCGATAACCCAGGTTAATATCCAGGTTCTGCAAAGCATTGTTACCCGTATACCCTAACAGATTGCTGAGGTAGTTATTGAGGCGAGCCGAAAGAAACTCGCTCACCGTGTTAGCGGCCGTTGAGCCCGCATAGTTTCCCGAGCCGAGCACATCACCGGTGCTGCCCGAAGGCAGAAAACGGTTCATTACCAGCAAACCGAAAACCTGCTTATTCATTTCTGCTTCGCTGGTCTTCACTGCATTCAGTTTTTGCTCTACATATGATTTTACGCTGGGGTCAACATCAATGGTCTGAATATTAAAGGCAATGTTGGGGCGCGATAAAATACCGGAAAGATTCAGCATCAAGCGCGTGGTAACACGGTTGCGCGCAGCAGCCGAAGCTACCTGACCCATAGAGGTCAGGTCTTTTTCATCAAATAAATCGGCTGTAGAAGTTCGCAGTTCGTAAATGGCATCAACATTCAAAGCGGCTTTGTACACATCACCGGTAAAATTGATAGAGCCTCCGTTGCTGATTTCGAAGCGCTTGTTAATTACGCTCTGCAAAGTGAAAAGATAATTACCGCGCTCAATTTCATAGTTGCCGTAAATGGTCATGTTACCTACCCTCGGCAATTCAATTTTCAAATTACCATGCCCGTAAGTGGTCAGCACATCACCGGTAACGGGGTCGAGGATAATATCCATGCGCGCATCAGGTGTGGCTTCCAGTTCCAGAATAAAATTCACTCCGTTTAATTTTAATTGCGGAGACAGCGGAGCAATAGTAGTGTGCTGCTGCTTGGGGTCGCTAAATTTGTAGAAAGTGTATTTACCGGTTTCGTACGAAGTGGTAACCGGCAGTTTGCAATAAGTGCCGGGCTTGGTAACTGCATACGCTCTAATCAGCGGACTGCTGATGTCGCCTTTAAAAACTACATTACCCGAGCCAAAAGCCACACCATAAAAGTTGGGGCTTTGCTGAGCCGTGGTATTTATAAACTGCGCGTTAGGGGTAGTTACCTTTAAATCGAGCGCAAACTTTTTAAAACTTTCGTGATTGATTCTTCCGCTGGCGTAAATAATATTGTTCTTAATATCGAACAGCGAGAAATCGCCAAAGTTAAACCCGTGCTCATCGAGCTTGGCATTAAGCTCCTTAATGTGATAAGTGGTGTTGAGGAAAGAAACTGTTACCGTATCGTTCTTCAAATAAACATCACCGGATAGCAGCGGTTTTTTAAGCGTGCCGTACACATTGGCTTTTATACGTGCAAAGCCACGACAATCTTTTACATACTTGTCGGTAAAAAATTTGTAGTTGAGGAAATTAAGACCCACTTGCGGAGCATCAACATCAATATTCAAACCCGGATGGTCAGCGTCTATCGAAACATAACCGCGCGCTTCCAGTAAATTGTTTATGCCCTTCACCGAGGCATATACCAAAATCTTCTTACCGGTTTCATCTAAACTCGATTCTATATTTATATCACCAATCAACTCTTTACCAAGTGTAAATTCGTTTACAACAAAATCGGCAAATACCTTGGGCTTATAAAAAACATCTTCCACCACCAATTTACCGTTCATAGCACCGTGCAGGTCTTTCATCTTCTGCGCAAAAATTCCGGTAAAGTCGCTTACATCGGTATTATCCATCGTTAGTTTAAATGAAGTAGATGTATCGTTCTTCAGATAACTGGTGATATAAATAGTCTGGTCTAAGGTTTTAAAAACAAGATTGTTGGTGGTAATTTTTTTGCCTTCTACCGTAATGCGGTTATCGGGTAAAAAGTGCCAGTTGTAATTGCCAAGCTTTACATCCGATGGTTCAAGCCGGATAATTGCTTTGCCGGTAAGTGGCGTAAGGAAAGCGGTAACGTTCGCGTAGTTATATCTTTTCTTGTCGGCTACCAGAAAATCAAAACGGATGTCTTTGTTCTCCTGCGTCTTGGTGGATACCATAATAGTGTCCATCATTATACTGTCGTTGCTGTAAACTTTATCTACCGTTGTTTTAAAATCAATATCACCTTTTACAAAATTAGAATTGATGTCAATACGCTTGGCATTGTAATTATCAAATTCCAGTTCAGGAATAAAAGCAGTGAGGTTTACCTTGTGGTCAATGCTGTTGAAACTACCCTGTATATGCGAGTTGCGGATGAGATAAAACTTCGGATGAATGATTTGCGTAAGGTTTCCCGGTTCAAAAATTCTAACATCAACCGTAAAATCCTGCGGGGTTATTACAGCGGTATCAGTGTAATCTTTTGTAAAAGTGTATTTGGCAAAAGCTACAAGCGCTTTAGGCAATTCTTTAAGAGTAAAGTTGCCATCCAGTTCCGCCTCGGCAAAGTCAGAGTTTATCTTAATCTCCTTCTTTTGGTCCGAAAGAAGTTTGGCATCGAGCGTCAAATATTTGACATGCGCTTTAACCGTATCGCGCGAAATAGTTACTTCCTTCAAAGAAAGTGAACCGATGATGTCATCTATCTTAGCACCAACAAAATCAGATTTCACCTTTGCCGAAAGGCGAATGTCATCCTTCGTCAAATTCAGATTCTTGAGCACCACTCTCCTTACATCTGCATCAAAATTAAACTCCGGTTTAGCTTTCGATAAATCGGCACGGCCATTAAAATCCATATCCAGATTTTCATCATGAATCTGTAACAAACCATTAAACGATTTGCGTACAATGTATCCGTTCACCTGAATATCCCGATAGTCGTATCCTTTCAGCGTAACGCTCGAAACATTGGCTTCGAGGTTGGCATGTAAACTCTCTAACGTCAATCCACCGCCATCTATTTTTCCTTTCAGCGAAACTTTACCCAGATTAATTTCATCATTAAAGAATTTACCAAGGTCAAACTCGTTGAGCGCAAGCGCTCCTTTGTAGGTGGCTTTGTTTTTCTTTTTGTCGTATTTAAAATTTACATCGGTAGTAGCCGAACCTAGAGCGGTAACTAATTTTCCGTTCGATACAAAGTCGGTCACAAACCCGTCTAACGAACCGGTGTAATAAATCAAACCTAGGTTTTTCAGGTTGTCAGGAAGTTTTAAACCGGGATAAAATACTTTAACATCTTCCAGCGTTGTGGCTAAGCGATTAACCCGCAGGTTCAGCGATGTTTCATAAATGTTCGGTAGGCCACGTGTATAAAAATCTCCTTTAAAAAGAGTGTTGTTCGCCCCGCGTATTTCAATTCCTCTTCCTTTCAGGTTATTTACACGACCATCAATTTCACCATTTATAGTAAACCGGTTGTGTTCTACCTTATCTAACTTGCGCACAAAATAGTTGAGGTCTTTCAGCGAAAGCTTAGTATCCACAAAATCAACCTTCATACGCATAGCGTTCAAAAAATTTTTAAAATCATGGTATGCATTAAAGCGAAAACTCAAATAGTTTTTCACTACACTGTTCGGTGTTTTCAGATCCAGTTTATCAAGCGTAATATCATTGGTGGAAACTCGGGCTTGTGTAGTCAGGTTCAGCAATTCAAACCCGCTGCGTTCTTTGGCAGAAAGGCGAGTAACTTTTGTAATAATACTATCGCCCACAATACTTCCGTTCTCTGCTATAAGATTAATGTTCGAAACATCCAGATGCTTAAAATCCATTCCCTTGGGGAGAATCGTATCGCTGTTATGATCGGTTAACCGGAAACGCGTATTGGTAAGCGCAAAATCATCAAACTTAACTTTCATGCCGCCTGCCATAAACTGCACATGCATAATCGAATCATCACCGGGAGTTACCGGACGCTTCATTAAATCAATCACAACATCCGTTCCATCCAGTTTGGCAAACTTTATATCAAACAATTTCTTATCTATCGAAACACTGTTCATGGCAATTGCACAGGTTGGCAGATATACTTTCACATCTGTTTTCGATTTATCATCAAGATAACGGAAGTCGGTTTTGTTCAACGCCAGCTCATTCAAATCTAAATTCCAGGTGAACTTGGATTTGGCAGTATCCGGTTTCGCTTTATTAGAACTGAAGGATTTGAAAACATCGGTGATATTCGTAACACCGGCAGAATCACGATGAATATGAATGACCGCATTATCCAGTAACACCTGGCTCACACTTATCTTCTTATTAAACAGGTCAAAAACTTTAAACGATATTTTCAACTCCTTGGCGCTGATGAGTGTGTCTTGGTTATGGTCTTCCAAATAAAAATTTATCAAGTCGGCATTATGAAAGAAAGATATTTCCACCCGCTCAATAGAAACTTTGGTGTTTAAAGATTTGGAAAGAATAGCAGTGAACCGTTGCGCAATGAATGTCTGCACAGAAGGATAGCGCAGCGCAATAATAAATGCAGCCGACAGTGCGAACAGAACCAGGAAAACAGTAAGAAATATTCTAAAAATTTTCTTCGCCAATCGGTTGCTTTAATTCAATTTAAACGCTTATAAAAATATTTATTCGATTTTCGCCACATGTCTGTCACCATTCTTGCTATTGAATCTTCCTGCGATGACACCTCTGCTGCGGTGGTCAAAGATGCCAAAATTCTTGCCAACCTGATTGCCGGACAGAAGATTCACGAATTGTGGGGCGGTGTGGTTCCCGAATTAGCATCGCGTGCACATCAGCAAAATATTGTTCCGGTGGTTGATTCAGCAATAAAACAAGCCGGTATTTCTAAAGAAGAAATCAATGCCGTTGCCTTTACCCGTGGACCAGGTTTAATTGGTTCTTTATTGGTGGGAGTCAGTTTTGCAAAAGCGTTTGCGCTCGCGTTAAACATTCCGCTGATTGAAGTAAATCACATGCAAGCACATATACTATCTCATTTTATCGATAACAAACCGAACTTTCCTTTTTTGTGCCTGACCGTTTCAGGCGGGCACACTCAAATAGTTCTTGTTAAGGGTTTTTTACAAATGGAAGTAGTTGGAGAAACACTAGACGATGCTGCCGGTGAAGCCTTTGATAAATCGGCAAAGCTGCTTGGTCTTCCCTATCCGGGCGGACCGCTTATTGATAAATATGCAAAGGATGGCAACCCTGAAAATTTCTTTTTCCCTGAGCCACAGGTTGCCGAATTAGATTTCTCTTTCAGCGGATTTAAAACTTCGGTTATGTATTTTTTGCAGAAGGAAACAAAAAAGAATCCTGCATTTATTGAAGAGAATTTGTATGACCTGTGTGCTTCCATTCAAAAAACTATTGTTGACATTCTTTTGAAGAAGTTGGAGAAAGCCGCAAAGAAATATGGAGTAAACGAAATTGCTTTAGCCGGTGGAGTTTCCGCCAATTCAGAATTGCGTAGAAGATTTGAAGACTTAGGAAAAAAGAATAATTGGAAAGCACACATTCCAAAATTCGAATACTGCACCGACAATGCGGCCAT
>CAIYOV010000122.1 GCA_903927935.1 uncultured Bacteroidota bacterium
GAAGTAACCAATTCGCACAAAAGCAAAGTTCCGCCCGATTGGATCCGCAAACAAACGCTGACTAATGCCGAGCGATACATTACCGAAGAACTGAAAGAATACGAACACAAGGTTTTAGGTGCAGAAGAAAAAATTCAAACGCTGGAAGAAAAAATATTTGCTGCGCTTGTTCAGTTCAGTAAAGATTATGTACAAACCATTCAGCAAAATGCAGCTCTTATTGCGCGTGTCGATTGCCTCCTCTCGTTAGCCGAAGTTGCTGCTAAAAACAATTATGTAAAGCCCGAACTGAACGACTCGCACGTCATAGAAATAAAAGAAGGCCGGCATCCGGTAATAGAAATGCAGATGGATGCCAGCGAGAAATACATAGCTAACGATGTTTATCTGGATAACGAATCACAACAGATCCTAATCATCACGGGGCCGAACATGAGCGGTAAAAGCGCCTTGCTTCGTCAAACAGCTTTGATAGTTCTATTAGCACAAATAGGAAGTTACGTTCCTGCAGCATCTGCAAAAATTGGTTTGGTAGATAAAATATTTACCCGCGTAGGCGCCAGCGATAATTTAAGTGCTGGGGAATCCACCTTCATGGTAGAAATGAACGAAACCGCTTCTATTATGAACAACCTTTCCTCGCGCAGTTTAATACTTCTTGATGAAATCGGAAGGGGAACATCTACTTATGATGGAATTTCTATAGCCTGGAGTTTAGCAGAGTATCTTCATAATAATCCCGCAGCTAAACCACGAACACTTTTTGCCACGCATTATCACGAGTTAAATGAACTGGCTGAAAAGTATAACCGCATCAAGAATTTTCATGTAGCTATAAAAGAAACTGCTAACAAAGTAATCTTCTTGCGCAAATTGGTTGAAGGCGGAACTGAACACAGTTTTGGGATTCATGTGGCGAAAATGGCGGGTATGCCTAAACAAATTGTTGACCGCGCCAACGAAATGTTGCACGAGTTAGAAAGTCAACGACAGCAAAATGGCGATATAAAACAAATCGTTAAGAAAGTTGCAGCACAAAACTTTCAGCTCAGTTTCTTTGATGTAAGCGACCCTAAAATGAAACGCTTAGCAGAAGAAATTGAAAACATAGAAGTAAATGCCATGACACCGGTAGAGGCAATAATGAAATTACAGGAACTAAAAAAGATGCTGGAGAAAGAATAATTTCAAAAAGCATTTTGAGAATTTAGTTGGGTTTCTATATTTGCATCCCCGAACGGGAAAATGTTCATTAAAAATGATGCGGGAGTAGCTCAGTTGGTAGAGCGCCACCTTGCCAAGGTGGAGGTCGCGGGTTCGAGCCTCGTCTCCCGCTCTAATAAATAAGGGCGATTTCATTTCGCCCTTATTTATTTAGGGATGTTGCAAAACATTCTGATGCCGTGGTGGTGGAATTGGTAGACGCACTGGACTTAAAATCCAGCGGTTTAATCACCATGCCGGTTCGATTCCGGCTCGCGGCACCAGAAATAATTAGCTAAAGAACTTAGCTTTTTTTTATTTAGCAAAAAAAGATGATACAATATCCACTAGTTGTTTAACAAATAAAAAAAACTATGAAAAAAACAGCGTTATTGATGACCTTGGTCATCGGAA
>CAIYOV010000123.1 GCA_903927935.1 uncultured Bacteroidota bacterium
GCAGAGTAATCTATTTTTCATATTATGGAATTTGAACACAATTGTATAATAAAATTTATGTGTTGTTATATGATTTTCGTTACCATGGTTAATAACTTCTAGGTATGTATCTTTCTGATATAAGAAATGCATACTCGCGTTTCATTTCCAACTAAGCACTTAGCAATGGATTTACACATTTTAGATGATTGCTTATGAAGAAAATCTTACTAACCGTTTTTTTTTATTTTCAAGCGCTCAAAACCCCTAACCATGAAAAAAACACTACCTCTTTTAGCTATAATTATATTATCACTGAATACTTATTCGCAGTCCACCTCTGCAAAATGGCATGCAAACTTCGAAGCGCAGAAAGTTTTTATAGAAAATAAAGCCCAGTTCGATGAACTGAATAAAACTACCGGCAGTCCCGTTTTGTTTGCCACTGATAATTCGGCTTGCCAAATCCTGTTTACCAAAAACGGCTTAACCTATCGCCTCCAGAAAAGTTATAAAAAAGAAAAAGAAGAGCGCGAACACGAGAAAAAACTATCGTTTGAAGAAAGAGAAGCCGAAGAGAGCCGCCTGGAAACTAAAACCGATCTGGTGCAAATGCAATGGCTGAACGTTAACCCTGCAGTGCAGGTAATTGCCGAAGAACCGGTAAGCTTTTATTATACCTATGCCAATATTAAACATGCAAATGCTTACCGCAAATTAGTTTACAAAAATCTTTACAATAACATCGATGTAGAATATGTGTTTCACCCGGAAAGCGGCATTGAATATTCTTTCATTCTTCACGCAGGTGCCAATGCTTCACAGATTAAAATGAAATACAGTAATGTTTCGAACATTACTAATGACGAAAAAGGCAATCTTCACTTCCCTACTTTGTTCGGTGATATTATTGACCATGCACCATCTACCTTTTATGAGCAGAGTAAATCAGTGATTGCTTCGCAGTTTATTAAAACCGGTAAGACCGTTTCTTTCCAACTCGGCAATTACGATAAGACTCAAAATGTAGTTATTGACCCGTGGACGATTACACCTACTATGCCTAACGCGAATACTGTGTTTTATATTAAAGCAGACAGCAGCGGAAATGCCTACGCGTATGGAGGAGACAATCCTATCCGCCTTCAGAAATACGACAGTGCAGGTGCCTTGGTATGGTCATACAATACCCCTTGGACATCGTCTTCTGTTTGGTTTGGTGCGCTTGTTACCGACCGCAACGGCAATTCATATATTACCGATGGTACCGGGGCAACCTGCAGAAAAATTGATTCTTCAGGCGCGTTTGTCTGGTCAAACAGTTCTACACAACCACCGGCAGATGCTACCGAATACTGGGCATTGGCTTTAAACTGCGATGAAACCCAACTGATGGTTGCCGGTTCAAGACATGTTCCTTTTGCTTTCAGTTTTAATGCCACGGTATTTAAAATAAATATGAGCACCGGAGGTGTTTCCAGTTATGTGAATGTGGCACACAAACCTTTTACCGGCACTCCTGCAGGAATCAGTGAAGTACGCTCGATGTGTTCATCCTCTAACGGAAATTACTACTATCTGACGCTGGACACAGTCGGAGCAGTCAACAATAATTTAGGTGTGCTTATGGGACAAACCACCGGATACAATTTTCCGTATTATATGCTTTACAGCAGTCCATCAAGTTGCGGACAAGGGCAAAATAATATCTGTGCTAATGCTCAGTATATTTATTCAACCGATGGGGGAACCATTCATAAGCGTGATATTAACACCGGTGTGGTGCTGAATAGCGTGACTATAACAGGTGGCGCTGCCAACAACAACAGCGGTATTGCAGTAGATAGCTGCGGTAATGTATATGCAGGGGCACAAACCCGCGTAATGAAATACGATGCTAACCTTACTTTTATTTCTTCTGCCAGCACACCGGAACCGGTATACGATATAAGTATTGCTCGAAATGGCGATGTATTAGCCTGTGGTCATAACTATGCTGTGGCATTAAACATGGGCAGTTGCAGACAATCAAAGCCGGGTTGTTTTATTACACTTACAGCCAATGCCACGGGCAACAATGCTTCGTGCAACCAGTGTAACGGAACGGCCACCGCTAACGCTGTAACCGGCAGTTCTCCTTTTACCTATGCCTGGAGTAATGGTGGAAGCACCCAAACGATTACCGGTTTATGTGCAGGGCCTTACACGGTTACAATTACCGATGCATCTAACAATACGGTTACAGCCAGTGTTACCATTACACAAACAGGCGGTGGAGGAACGGTGGCTCTTACAGCCGGTCCAACACTTATTTGTGCGGGTGACAGCACGCAGCTTTGCTGTCCATTGGGTTATACCTCTTACCAATGGAACAATGGAGCTACTACCCAATGTATTTATGCTAAACTGGCGGGCAATTATTATGCTACCGTAACGGCTAACGGTGGCTGCACTTCAACTTCCAATCATCTCGCAGTTTCTGTTCATCCGCAACCACCGGTTTCTATCAGTGTAAATGGCGATACTTTAACCGCCTACAACGCTTCTTCTTACCAATGGTACATGAACGGAAATATAATAGGAGGAGCCACTTCTAATATTTTTATTGTTACACAAAACGGAAGCTATCAAGTAGCCGTTACTGATACCAATGGTTGCAGTGCCTTTTCTAATGCGGTTGTACTCACCGTAGGCATTAACGAAATACATGCCGGTGAGGGAATAGCAGTATACCCTAATCCGTTAGCAAGCGGTAACTGGAATATGGAAGTCACCGCAGATATGATAGGTAGTAAGGTGGAACTTTTTGATACAGAAGGAAGATTGGTTTATCAATCGGAAATTAAAAACCTTAAATCGGAAATTGAAATTAAAACGGCTAAGGGAATATATCTGATGAAGGTTTCTTCTGCCAATAAAACGGTTTCAATTAAGCTTACGCATTTATAAACAACAGACATTTCAGCATATCGTTGTATTCTTATATTCGCGGCATGACTGAAAAAATTCTGATTATAGATTTTGGTTCGCAATACACTCAGTTAATTGCCCGCAGAGTTAGAGAGTGCGAAGTTTACTGCGAAATTGTTCCCTACAACAAACTGCCCGAACTTACTAAAGACATTAAAGGAATTATCCTTTCCGGTTCTCCTGCCAGTGTGCGGGATATTGAAGCTCCGAGAGTAGATCTTGAGAAGCTCGTTGCTTTCCGCCCGGTGCTGGGGGTTTGTTATGGTGCACAGTTAATGGCGCAAACGTTTGGCGGTTCGGTGGAGAAAAGCAACACCCGCGAGTATGGCCGCGCTCATCTGCAAATAAAAAATGCCGATGATGCGTTACTTCAAAACATCAGCGATAATTGTCAGGTGTGGATGAGTCATGCCGATTCTATAAAAAGTATTGGAGACAAATTTGAATTGATTGCCGGCAGCGATTCGATTGAGGTAGCTGCTTTCCGCGCTAAGAAAGATGCATTTGCCAATCCGGTGTATGCGCTTCAGTTTCATCCGGAGGTTTATCATTCTACCGAAGGGCACAAGATTCTTTCGAATTTCCTTTTTGATGTTTGTGGTTGTTCGCACAAATGGACGGCCGCCAGCTTTGTAGAAGATACCATAAAGAGTTTAAAGAAACAGATTGGCGATGAAAAAGTAATTCTTGGTTTAAGCGGTGGTGTTGATTCATCGGTTGCTGCGCTGTTGCTTGAAGAAGCTATTGGCGATAACCTGCTTTGCATTTTTGTTGACAACGGGTTGCTCCGTAAAGACGAATTTGAAACGGTGATGAGCAAGTATGTAGAGATGGGTTTAAACGTACAGGGGGTTCGTGCCGGCAACCGGTTTTTAAATCAACTTGCCGGAGTAAGCGACCCTGAGCAAAAGCGTAAAATTATAGGACGTGTATTTATAGAAGTGTTTGAGCACGAAGCCAACAAACACCCCGAAGTAAAATGGCTGGCGCAGGGAACTATCTACCCCGATGTAATTGAAAGTGTTTCGGTGAAAGGTCCTTCCATGACTATTAAATCGCACCATAACGTGGGTGGCTTGCCCGATATTCTTAAACTGAAAATTGTTGAGCCGCTTCGCAATTTGTTTAAAGATGAAGTGCGTAAAGCAGGAAAGGAACTGGGACTTGTTCCTGAAATTCTTTTCCGTCATCCGTTCCCCGGTCCCGGTTTGGCTGTGCGGATATTAGGAGATATTACACCGGAGAAAGTGCGCATTCTTCAGGAGGCCGATCATATTTATATTGAAAATTTAAAGAAGTATAATCTCTATAACGAAGTATGGCAGGCCGGTGCTATTCTTACCCCTATTAAAACAGTAGGCGTAATGGGCGATGAAAGAACTTATGAGCACATGGTAGCGTTGCGCGCTGTAAATTCTACCGATGGAATGACGGCTGACTGGAGTCATCTTCCGTATGAGTTTCTTGCCAAAACTTCGAACGAAATTATCAATCATGTAAAGGGAGTGAACAGAGTGGTGTATGATATTTCGAGTAAACCACCGGCAACTATTGAGTGGGAATAAACCCCTAAATCCCCTGAAGGGGACTTGAATACAAATACAATGACCATTTTCATCCGTAACCGCCAAGTGCCAACTGCTTACTGCCAACTGCTGCTGTCATGCGTGTTATGTCTTGTATCAATCATCGCACAAGCGCAAACCGATTCGCTTTACCGCATAGGAATGATTCTTCCGTTTCAAACTGCCTCTACGGCCGAGAAGCTGGAAGCGTATTCAACCGCGCACGA
>CAIYOV010000124.1 GCA_903927935.1 uncultured Bacteroidota bacterium
CGATCTCGCCACGAATTTCACGAATTAACGCTAAGAAATTATGAAGTATTTTGAATTTAATTTGTGTTCAATTCGTGTAATTAGCGGCAATATTTATCTATGCGTGTTTTTCGTGATTTAAATAATCTTCCTGCGTTTAAAAATTCGGTGGTTACCATCGGGACTTTTGATGGTGTGCATAAGGGGCACCAGAAACTGATTGAACGGATAAACTTTCTGGCCAAACAAAACCAAGGCGAAAGCATAATTCTAACTTTTCATCCGCATCCGCGCATTGTTATTAACCCGCAGGATAAATCGCTGCGGCTGTTGAATACCATTGAAGAAAAAATTGCACTGCTCGAAAAATACGGAGTAGATAATCTGGTGATTGTTCCTTTCAGCCGCGATTTTTCGGAGCAGGCGGCTGAGGATTATATCAGCAATTTTCTGGTAAAGAATTTTCGTCCTAAAAATATTGTTATCGGCTACGACCATAAATTTGGCAAGAACCGGAGCGGCAATTATGAACTGCTTGAAAAAATGAAAGAGCAGTTTGGTTATGCAATGGAAGAAATTTCGAAGGAGACCTTAGACGATATAGCTATCAGTTCTACTAAAATCCGCCACTCGCTGCAAAGCGGAGATATAAAATTAGCCAACGAGTTACTGGGGCATAATTATACCCTGACCGGCACCGTGGTGCGCGGTTTGCAAAACGGCAGAAAACTGGGTTTCCCTACCGCTAATATCCGGGTAAACGATGAATACAAACTGATACCTGAAACCGGCATTTATGTGGTAAGGGTTACCGATGCCGCTGCCCCCGCACAAACGCACAAAGGCATGTTAAGCATTGGCTATAACCCCACCTTTGAGGGCAAGGAGCAAACCATTGAGGTAAACATTCTTGATTTTGATAAAGATATTTACGGCAACACCTTAACCCTTGAGTTTATACAGCACCTGCGCCACGAAAAGAAGTTTGACACCGTGGATGCTCTGATTGCCGCTATTAAAAACGATGAGCAGCACACCCGAAAGGCTTTTGAGGGTTTGCTAATTTGACCTTACTAAACCGGTATTAATACAAACAGCGCGAAGGGTTTTTCCTTCGCTGTTTTTTTTTGGTTTCTCCTTCTCGTTTGAGCGTCCGCTCCAGATGGATATTAGTTTAGGTTTGTTATTTTAGAGGTGAAATGACAATGACTTATTGCAATTTCGTTCAAAGGATTGCCGATAAATTTTCCCGCAAGTGGGATTAAACATAGTTCACTAACATTTCCTTCTCTGAATACTTCTTTGCTAATTGGAATTTTTAAGTCGGAGTAAATTTGTTTGTAGTCATAAAATCTTGCCCGGCTTTGGGGTTGAATGGAGTTGTCAATCCATTTCCATTGTTTATCCGAAAACTGAAGAAAGTTGTAAATGTTGATTGATTTGTCAAAATGGGCAAAATGGTCTGACATGTCAATTGAATGTGACATAACACCATTTTGTTTCTTTACAACTCTTCTAAACTCCTTTAAAATTGGAATTAAAATTTCAGGATAGATGTGCTCAAATGTGTTATTTGAGTTAACTAAATCAATTGAGTTATCGAGCAAGGATAAGTTTCGGGCATCTTCAATAAGGTAAGTAATGTTTAGTTTTTGCAGTACTTCTTCGAGCGAAAACTTGTCGTAATGTTTCAGTATATTTTTGATAATATCTAATCTATCTGGCAGAAAATCAATATAGGCAATCAATCTTCCTGCATTATTACATTCTATAAATTTTTGAAGAGTTATTTCTAATCGCTCTTTTGATGTAAGAAACGAAATATCAACAGAATAAATTTTTTCAACTCCAACCAAAAAAAAACATATTGGAACAGTAGGATACCAACCAGTACCAATCTCTAAAGAGCTCTGCGGGATTTTTTTATCTGAATACTTTTGAAAACTTTCAATATGAGCGCGGGCATGTTCAAGTCGGTCGTAGAAATATTCGTCTGTAAGGGTTACTCCTTTTGTTACATACTTCTGAAAGATGTAATTTATTTTATGGCTTAGTGGAAGGTAAGAGATTATCTTTTGAACTATTACTTTGAGGATCCATTTTTTCATTTTCGC
>CAIYOV010000125.1 GCA_903927935.1 uncultured Bacteroidota bacterium
AGCGGCTCTTCGGCAATTACGCGGGTTGACTTATACACTACATCACCTGTTTGATTACCGTTGGCGTTTGAATTCATGCCGCAGTAGTAAATAGTAAGCGGTCCTCTGCCGGTGCCCGGTGCAGTCCATTTAAAGGTCCATACATGCGTGGTACCTATTGTAGTTGCATTTTTATGTCCCGCATACTGGCGCATGGTAGAGCCATTGGGCTGGTAAGTTCCTAAAGTGGTGTTAGTGGTATTGGTTAAGGCAATTACACCGGCCATATTACCCGGAGTAGCAGCAGCATCAACAACTGTTAATTCGAAACCATAACGCGGAGAGGTACCGTTACCGGTTACGGTAATGTAGTAAACACTATCAGCATGATAAGTGGTAAGACTTGAAACTACATCGGTTTGTGCACCGGTACCGGCTGAAAACAGACCCATCTTAACGGTAAACATGGTGCTGTCGGCAATAGCAGTACCTGAATGGCAGCCAGAGTTTGCACAGGTCAATGCACCACTCGGGTCCGGATCATTCACATAGCCGGCATCGGGTTGATTAGGGTGAGAGTTCAGGGTGGTTTGAGAAATGATAAGAATAAAGCACAGCATCAGGAAAGAGCTGATAACATAGAGGCGATTGTGTTTCATGGTTCTATTTTTAGAGCGGGCAAACATAGCATTAGGATCATGCGCTTAAATACTGCTATGCGTACAGAAAATAAGATGCTGTTAACAGCAAACAGATGCATCATCTTCTATGATAAGTCGTGCATTAACGAATGTTAGCCGGCTCGCGAGCTGCAATACATTACTATTGCGGTATGAAATGGAACCAACTGACAGATATTGCTCAACTGGATATAATTGACAAGGAATCTGCCCAAGGAAAAGTAATGATATTTAAACACAGCACCCGCTGCAGCATCAGCGCTACCGCTTTAAACCGGGTTGAAAAAGCATGGACGGCTGAAAACGACAAGCTGCTTACCTGCTATTTTTTAGACCTTATTGCACACCGGAATATATCGAATGCCATTGCCGACCGGTACGGTGTAGAGCACGAATCGCCACAAGTGCTTATTATATCCAAAGGCAAATGCATATTCAGTCAAACGCATTTAGATATTTCGGCAAGCGAAATGCTGGAAGCAACGCATAGCCTGTAACACTACTATTGTGTTAAACCTGTTTTTCGCAGGCAAGGCGTTTGACTAAGACAACTGAGTACAAAAAAAGCGCAACCTTACGGTTGCGCCCATGGCCAACTAAATGCAGGTCTATAAACTCCGCTGCTCTGCCGGATCACTGGGGTTACCATCACCCAGGTTATTAGAACCATACACTCTGTAAAAAACCAACTCACCCGGTGTAAGCCCTTCTACCGTGTACGATGAAAGGGCTGTTTTAGCAAACGGTTTCCACGGTACATTAACGGGGTCAACCGTGCTTTCGATAAAGTTCATCCGCGAATGAGCTACCTTCCTCCAGCGTAGTTTTACTTTACCGGCACCTAGTGCTTTAGCCTTTAGATGCATAACCTCTCCCACCGGTTGAGGTGCGCCACTGCCTTTACGCACAGCAAAACCCGCACTATTTATTTTCTCGGCATCACCATTGCTCAGGTTTTGAATATCGTAACTCAGTTTACGAATCATATTCTCGGCCAGCAACATCAGCGTGTCGCGGTGCGGTATAAGGCTTTTATCGCCTCCGTCAATGGCTATGACGGTATCGGCCAAATCACCACCCATGGTTTTTAATTCGATATAGGTAGGACTGGTAATTGGAAAATTCAAATTACCATCCAGTTTACCGCTGAGCAGCATTAAGCGCTCTACCATTTTAAGAGGGGTGGTTATTTCGTCTAACCCCAGTTTAATAAGCACCAATATAAATACCGGTGTAAGAATTATTGTTTGCTGTTTGCGCAACCGGTTTACGCGGTCGCGGTTTCTTGTCCGCATCAGCTTACGCGGACGTTTATTTTTACGTTTCATTATTTCTAAGTTTTAATGTTTGGAATAAATTCTACCGTTTCCTTCTACCCTTTAGGGGAGACCGAGTGGGGTCAGAGGTTAAACGTAGCCCTGCCGCGGATGGCATAGCTGTGTGGCTTGAATTTAGCCACAGAGAGCAGTAAGTAATAACGGATAACCTGCAAGCTATATACACCGGTTAGCAACAGCCATACAAAATAACTGGCAGCATTAGCCGCACCGGTAAGTGCAACGAAAGGAACAAGATAATATGGACTTACAGGTAACACTTTATTTACTGTTTTACTTATAACGTTACAGATGATTTAAATATTATCTGTGGTAGTAAGCATTAATAAATTTTTACAATTCTGTGACAATTAGATGTGGTATAGATATCCTCTCTTTGTGGGATGATATTGCCTGCTTAGAGTAATAGTTTAGTTGATTTCTACCGGTTTAATATCTAGTATGGGGTGTATTTCTACACCGTTAGGTGCGTGGCCTGAACCATGTGCTATTTTATCGAAAAAAACTATACCGGTTACCTTCACCTTTACTATTTTATCTACCGGTTTAATACCCCCCGGTGAATCATCAATATTTGCTAATACAAACTGGCGGGCTTTACTGTATTTGTTTACCAAATACGGGTAGCCTTTAACCTTTGGGCAAGCAGGGTCGGGTATTTCGGCAATAAGGGTGTCTTTACCGGTGGTGCTTTTAAGCACCAAATGAAAATCTTCATCATCTTCTTTGCCGCACATAATTACATAAGCGGTTATGGTAACTTTTCTTTTTTCGGCTGTTGCCCGTTGCATATACATTTCATCGGCTATGGGGCGGTTGGTATGTTTGGTAAGTGCGTTTATAGTGGTGGGCTCGGCTGTGGTATTAAGCAGGGCAATGCCCTCAGGGTCTATGCATATTTTATAATCCCAACGGTACTTACCACCACACTCGCCAATAGGGCTTAATGCATAACAAGGCAAGAGTAAGAACAGTAGAATGTATTTATACATTGTTTGGGTTTTGACGAAGATAGAAAACATTAAAGGCACTCATAAATATCCTAGCCTATAGACCAAACCTTACAGGTTTTTAAAACCTGTAAGATTTATTTGCTAAGTAAACTAAAGTGGGTTTAAAACAGCAATGCCGTGCTTACCAGGGCACGGCATCCTATTTATAAAAACCATGGCAGGTTTTCGTTAGTCTAAATACCGGGTCTTATAAGCATCGTAAACCTCTTTGGCTTTGCGGTAGTCAGTAAAGTGCTCGCAACTGTAGGTTTCGTTTTCTATCTGCATGTAGTCTTCTTCTCCGGTGGCTTCGCAAAAACCGGTAGCGCAGCCGCTGAGCAGGTTAACAGTCATGCCCGCAATAATTACATAATAGGTAGCTCCATCACTTTCTAAGCGCAGTTCAAGAGCCTTTCCGTTATTCTGGTCGGTTATCAGTTTTCTTCTCATGTTTTAGTATTTAGATAACGAATATACAAAAGTATTTTAAAATACTAATACAAATACTAAATATTTTTGCTTTTAATGTTTTGTCCCGTTTTTGATGGTTTCAGGCCTGTTTAGTGGCAATAAACGGGCATAAAGTTAGGTATTCTAATAGGCAGTTGCTACATAAACAGCTGTAAAACAAGAGCATAAACCGTTTTAGTTATACTAATTATGACAGGGATGTATAACCATAAATGCGGGCAAACCTGATCATATCCACGGGCATGTATAACCATAAGTGAGGGCGAACCTGATCATATCCGCGGGCATGTACGATCATAAGTGCAGGCAAACCTGATCATAACCACGCGCATGTATAACCATAAGTGAGGGGGAACCCGATCATATCCACGCGCATGTATAACCATAAGTGAACGCGAACCTAATCATGTCCATGGGCATGTATGATCATAAGTGAGCGAGAACATGATTATATCCACGGGCTTGTATGATCATATCCGCGGGCACTTATTATCGGGTTCTACTGCCCTTTGTAAAGTATTTGGGTGTGCAGGCTGTTGCTGCCTTCCAGTTTCAGGAAATAAACTCCGGGCTTTACCAGTTGCAGGTTAAGTGCATAAATGCCCGAAGGGTTTTCGGTTACTATAACGGTTTGACCAAGGGTGTTGCATACTTCTGCCCTGGTTACCGCAAAAGGGGCTTCGATATTCACCAGGTTATTAAAGGGGTTTGGATAAACCTTTACTTCCGCCTGGCTTTGCACCGGTTCGGTTATGCCCAGAGGACCGGTTAAAGTATACCGGTTAAAGAAATTCCATATCTCGGCACTGGCATCAAAATCGCGGCAGGTGGGTCCATAGTTAGTATTGATAAGCGCGTTGGGCCAGGTATGTCCGCCATTAATTATTTTATAAAACAATACTTCGGTGCTACCGGCACAGCTGCGGTAATTAATCCGCTGCGCGGTGGCAGTGTCGGTAATGTTGGTGTCGGGTAAATTAATGGTATCGTTTACCGCGCTGCACTGGTTTTTATTGAGCCATATAGCAATACTCTCTTCGGTGCCAATGCCAAATCCGTTGCTGTAAGGAACCGTAGGGTCCACCGTGCCGTGAATCATCATTACCGGAATTTTCCGCGAAGGGTTACAGTAGTAGGCTACACTGTCCGAGAACTCCCCCGCCACTGAGGCTATAGCGGCAATACGGTTGCCGAGTTCGCAGGCCAGCCGGTGGCTTAAAAACCCTCCATTGCTTAAGCCGCAGGCGTACACCCGGTTAAGGTCAACCGTATACAACAGCGACATGGTGTCAATCAGTTTCGATATAAAACCAACATCATCAATACCCGAGTGGTAATTACCTACCCAGCCTACATTCCAGGCATTGGCTATGCCATCGGGGTAAACCACAATAAAATTATTGGCATCGCTGGTGTTGTCCATCATGCTGTAATACTCTTCCAACTGAGCGGTCATACCGTAACCGTGTATATTAAATACCAGGGGCAGATGCTGACCGGGAGTATAACCGGCAGGCACATGCACCAGAAAATCGCGGGTTACTCCGCCATAGCTGATGTTATACGAAGGCGTTTGTGAAAACACCGATAAACAAATAAGTAAACCGAAGGCGAAGGGTAGCGCTTTTTTCATATTTGTGTTTTATTGCGGTAATAGTAATGAATAATTTTTCGTTAGTGCCTGCGCATTGATTATACCCATCACGATGGCGTTATTACAGGCATCATTTGGCCTGTTAATTATATGCATAATAAGTAGGGCTTTTAGCAAATAATATTTACTTCCGTTCAGCCCTCCGCATACCCATAATAACCATCTTTAATTTACAAAATATGATTAAGCTGAGATGCCTGCCGTAGATACTGATTTTTGCAGTAAAGAATGTTTGCCCGAAATGCAATTAATGCATAGTCTTTGTTGTTACACTGCAGTAAAACCGGATAGAATAACTGCAGGCAGAAAGTTAAAACTTCATCAAATAAGCACCCTAAACATTAGTCGGGCATTGTTTGAGCTCTCCAACCGCCTTTTATACAGGCCGGCCTATTTCATTTTATATGGGGCATTTAAATCATTTAATATAACCTGTTGATTGTATGAAACAACGTCATTTACTGCTCACCGTATTACTCGGATTTTTTATAAACCACATCACCGCTCAGGTGGTTATAAATGAAGTGATGCATTACCCGAGTACCGGGCAGGGAATGATACTAACCGGAACGGAATATGTAGAGTTATTCAACACCAGTCCCTGTCAACCGGCCGACATTGGCTGTTTTATTATAGGCTGTGCCGATGATGATGGTGGCATTGTAAATAACCATGGGGCTATTATCATTCCGGCCGGCACCACTATTCCGCCTTACGGACATTATGTTATCGGTACTTCTAGCTCATCGGCCAACTCCGCCTCGGTTGATTTTAAGACCAACCTTAATACTTCCAATTATTGTGCAGTAGGAAGTTTTGTGCTTGCAAATGGCGATGGCTGGGTAGCCCTTTATGATGCTTCGGGGACACCGGTAGATGCCCTTTACTGGACGGTTAGTGCCGGTGAATCATCGAAAATTACAACCGATACAGACTTAGATGATAACCCATGTGTACCGCCAAGTGTTGCCGGATGCGGAAACACTATCTCCAGTCTGCCTTCTGCCAAACAGATCTACCAGACGTTTCCTTCGCGGATAAATTATATAGGGCAGTATGTTAATGCTAACACTATAAGCCGGATACCCGATGGAGGTACATGGACCCGGTCAATTGCCCCGTCTATTAACGATGCTACTGTTGGTAATTGCAATGGAGGCACCTGCCTTACCCCTGCCGCCATTGTTTTTACAGCAACAAAAACAAATCCAAGCTGCGGTAACAATAACGGAAGTATAACCCTGAACGTTACTTCAGCAGGCACCGCTGCTTACGCCTGGAGTGCAAATGCTTCTACAGGAAACAGTTCTACGGCTTCCAACCTAGCTGCCGGCACTTACAGCGTTACCATTACACAAAACGGATGCACTAAAGACACTACCCTTACGCTGAATTCGAACAGCACCCTGAATGTTACCCTTACCAATCCGGTTAATCCTACCTGTGCAGGAAACAACGGTTCAATTACAGCTAATTTAAGCGGAGGAACAGCCCCTTACGCTGTGACCATAGATACCGGAGGAACGCCCTTTACCATCAATGTTCCGTTTGCTATCTCTCAAACTTTAAATAACCTTCCGGCAGGCTCTATCAGTGTAAGTGTTACAGACAACGGTGGTTGCACTGCCAGCACTTCCGCCACTCTTACGGCACCCACCAATTGCTGTACTTTTACCTTGGGCGCAAACCTTACACAACCCGGCTGTGGCACGGCAAACGGCAGTATAGCCACTACTACGGCTAATGGTTCAGGAAACTATTCGTATGCCTGGAGCGCCAATGCCGCTGCCGGTAATTCGGCAAATGCAAATAATCTTTCAGCCGCTGTATATACCTTAACGGTAACTGATAATGGATTTGCCAATTGTTTTATTGATACCAGTTTTACTTTAATCAATCCCAATGCACCGGTAATTAATGCGGTGAACATTGTAAACGAAACCTGTACCGGTATCGGTGATGGAACCGCTGCCGTTAATGCTTCAGGAGGCACCGGAACATTAAGTTATACCTGGAGTTCAAATGCAGCAACCGGTAATTCATCTTCGGCTGTTAACCTTACCGCAGGCACCTACAACTTTACGGTAAGCGATGTAAACAACTGCCAGGCTACCGGCAATGCCATTGTGCAAAGCAATGTATGCTGCACCCTGCAAACCAGCGCAAGTTCAACTGCCACTACCTGCGGGCAAAATAACGGCAGCGCAGCAATTACCATTACAACAGCCGGAACCTTGCCTTACAGCTATTCGCTAAATGGAGGTGCAGCACAGGCATCGAATAGTTTCAGCGGATTAGCTTCAGGAAGCTATACTATAGTTACTACAGATAATACCGGTTGTAAAGATACCTTGAGCGCAACAGTTGCCGCGAGTGCAAACACTTTAATTGTAAGTGTAAGTGCAACAGATGCTTCTTGTTTTGGGTTTAGCAATGGGACTGCTACAGCTACGGTAAACGGGGGCAATCCTGCCTATGGTTACTTATGGAACACCGGTGCTGTTACTTCGGGTATACAGAACCTTGGGGCCGGTAATTACGCCATTACGGTAACAGATAATACAAACTGTACGGCCTCTTCCTCGACAATAGTTAATCAGCCGCCATCGCTATCCTTAAATATTGGTAACGATACCATTGTTTGTAACGGAAATTTAGTTGTACTCAATGCAGGTAATGGTTTTGTTTCATACAGCTGGAGCACCGGTTCAAACACTCAAACTATCAGCACCCAGTTACAAGGCACTTACCAGGTGACTGTTACAGATAATAACGGCTGTACAGCTACAGACGCATTGGATGTAAATACATCTTCAGGCACAACAGTCGATTTGGGTAATGATATTACCATTTACAATGGAGAAAGCACAGGCATATTTGCCACACTGGCAGGCAGCAACAACGGTTCTTTCCTATGGTCACCACCCGATTTTTTAGGTTGCATGAATTGTCAGAACACCGTAGCTTCACCAACGGTGAATACGTTATATACCCTTACGTATACCGATGCTATTGGTTGTATAAGTATGGACAGTGTGAATGTTATTGTTTTGCCGGTAGGCGAAGTGTTTTTCCCTACGGCCTTTAGCCCTAATGGAGATGGCAACAATGATCTTTACCGGGCAGCAGGAAGTGGCATCAAGCAGTTCAGAATGGGGATATATAACCGGTGGGGAGAAAAGGTTTTCGAAAGCAATAATTTTTTAGATGGATGGGATGGTTATTATCAGGACGTTCAACAACCTATGGCGGTGTATGTTTATACAGCTAAGGTAACCCTGCTCAACAATCAAACCAGAGAATATAAAGGAAGTATTACACTTATCAGATAAAAATAAAACAAGATGAAGAAACTATCGTCAGCCTTTATAGCTGTATTTATATGCTGCCTGTGCAACTTTTCACAGGCGCAAATTTTAAGTGAGGGTTTTGATGGTGTAACCTTCCCTCCGGCAGGGTGGACTAACGTTCACATTTCAGGAGCAGCCAGCCCGGGCACCTGGTTAAGGGTAACCACCGGCACGAATCCTACCTGTCTGCCGCATTCCGGAGCAGGCATGGGTTATTATAATGGTTATAGCTGGTCGGGCGGAAATGCAGGCGACCTTTCGACACCGGCATTGAATTTTTCATCGGGCAGCTTTGCCGTTTCGTTTTGGATGTATCGCGACAGCGGTCAGTTAACTCAATATGATAGCGTATCGGTTTATGTAGATGTTAACACCAGTTCTTCTGGCGGTACGAGGTTAGGTGTAATTAACCGCTCAAAAAACTTAGCCCCTGTAGTATCTGCCGAGGGATGGTATCAATACACCTTTAATATCCCCGGGGCATTTAATACGGCTACCAACTATATCATCTTTAAAGGAACTTCCGACTTTGGCAACCGGATGTATATAGACGACATTTCGGTATATTCATTAACTCCTCCGAATGATTTAACAGGCATATCTGCTGCACAAACTTCTATCTGCAACGGAAGTTCAGATAAACTTTATGCTTCGGGTATTGATGGAACTGTATATTGGTACACCGGTTCGTGTGGCGGCACTTTAATAGGTACCGGTGATAGCATTACCGTTAATCCCTCACAAACCACTACTTACTATGCACGCAATTTCAAAAACAACATTTACAGCCTTAACTGTTCATCTATATCCATTGCAGTAAATTCCAACTACAACATTGCTGTTCATGATACCATTTGCGCCCATTCAAATTATACTTTGGCTGATGGAACTGTAGTGGATACTGCAGGAGTTTACATAGTAACTGTTCCTACCATTAACGGTTGTGACAGCACAGTAACTGTTACACTTACAGTAAGTCCTGAAATTACCGGTAGTTTTAGCCAAACGATTTGTTTTGGAGATACTTTATCGTTTAACGGCAGCTATTATACCCATGACGGTAGCTATACAGATACCTTAACTGCTGTTAGCGGATGCGACAGTATTGTTACGCTGACGCTTACTGTCCGTCCGGCAATAACCAGCACCGAAAGCCAAACGATTTGCTTTGGAGATAATCTATTGTTTAACGGCAACTATTATTCTCAGGACGGTAGTTATTCAGATACTCTAACTGCTGTTAGCGGATGCGACAGTATTGTTACGCTGACGCTTACTGTTCGTCCGGAAATAACCAGCACCGCAAGCCAAACGGTTTGCTTTGGAGATAGTTTGTTGTTTAACGGCAACTATTATTCTCAGGACGGTAGTTATTCAGATACTCTAACTGCTGTTAGCGGATGCGACAGTATTGTTACACTAACGCTTACTGTTCGTCCTGAAATAACCAGTACAATTGGTTTAAGTATTTGCTTTGGCGATAGCATCTTCTATAATGGCAACTATTACTCGCAAAACGGCAATTATAAAGATACCTTAACTTCAACTAGCGGATGCGACAGCATTGTGACCCTTACCCTGTTTATTTCCCCTCAAATTACGAGCACTATAGGTCAAAGTATTTGTAATGGAGATACCTTACTATTCAATGGTAATTACTATTCTCAGGCAGGAAATTATGCCGATACATTAACTTCCGTAACCGGTTGTGACAGCATCGTAATCCTGGCGTTAACGGTTCATGTTCCGGATGTTCCGGTAGTAACCGCGAACGGATTTACACTTTCTACACAAACCTTTGCGGCTTATCAGTGGACCAAAGACGGCAATCCAATTTCCGGTGCGAACAACCAAACCTATACCGCTACCGAAAATGGCACTTATGCCGTTCAAGTAGTTGATTCGAATGGGTGCAGTTCTGTTTCAGCAGATGTAACGGTTACAGGCGTAGGTATAAATGAAGTAAGGCAGAACACCATTCAAATATTTCCAAACCCGGCAAGCAATGTTTTAATGTTCCGGAATTTACCAGTGAATGGAGAAACAGAATTACAGATTTTCAACTCTACCGGTCAGCGGGTCTTGGAAAGAATCCAAACGGAAAATGTTTTGCCCATTGAATATTTGCCGGCCGGTCTTTATACTTTACTTATTTACTCAGCAGATACACCTCAACGGCATATATTTGTGAAAGAGTAAACAAGTCCATACACAATTTGAAAGGCAAACGACTTTATCAGTTAATTAACGAGCTAAGCCGCACTGAACACCGGCAGTTGATAAATGTCTGTAAATCATCCGCTGATAAACGTACGCTCGCATTAGGAGAACTACTGCGTAAACGCAACCTTACTGAATCTGGGTTTGAAAAATGGCTCTTGGCGCTGGTTAAATCATGGAACATTGAGAAGAAAGCAGAGCAGGAAAAGAAACAACGCAGATGGGTTG
>CAIYOV010000126.1 GCA_903927935.1 uncultured Bacteroidota bacterium
AATTCATACAGCAAACATTCCTGATAAGAGTTCTCTAATAATCCGGGTCCAAGATTCCGATGAACAGATAATGAAGCATCCCAAACATTCTTCGCTAATTCATTTTCATTCCTTGCGTTCATCGCGTGAATCTTTGCGTCCTTTGCGGTTTATTTTTTATGCAGCAAGTTCTTCCTCTGCCAAAGCCACTCCCTGAACTTCATCTTTTTCGTATCTCAGATTCTCGATAATAAACTTCTGTCTGTCCTCTGTGTTTTTACCCATGTAGTAGGAGAGTACATCTTCAATTTTTATTTTGTCTTCGGTAATTACCGGACTTACCCGAATATCTTCTCCGATAAAATTTTCAAACTCTTCGGGTGAAATTTCTCCCAACCCTTTAAAGCGGGTTATCTCCGGATTGCCTTTCAGTTCTTTAACAGCCGCCTTCTTTTCTTCTTCGTTATAGCAGTAGAATGTTTTCGTTTTGTTGCGCACGCGGAAGAGCGGTGTCTCCAGAATCTTCACGTGACCGTTGCGCACCATATCGGGGAAGAACTGTAAGAAGAAAGTAAGCAACAGCAAGCGGATGTGCATACCGTCCACATCGGCATCGGTAGCTACAATGATGTTGTTGTAGCGCAGGTTGTCAATGCTGTCTTCGATGTTAAGGGCGTGCTGAAGTAGGTTGAACTCTTCGTTTTCGTAAACTACCTTCTTGGTCATCCCGTAACAATTCAAAGGTTTGCCTCGCAGAGAGAATACTGCCTGCAAATCGGGATTTCGGCTCTTCGTTATAGAACCACTCGCTGAATCTCCCTCGGTGATGAAGAGGGTAGTGAGCAAGCGGTCTGCAGCCTTCTCATCGTTAAAGTGAACGCGGCAATCGCGGAGTTTTTTGTTGTGGATGTTCGCCTTCTTGGCGCGCTCGTTTGCCAGTTTCTTGATGCCTGCAATTTCTTTCCGTTCTCTTTCGCTTTGCAAAATGCGCTTGAGCAATGCTTCGGCAGTTTGCGGATTTTTGTGCAGGTAGTTGTCGAGGTTCTCTTTTACAAACTCCAGCAGGAACTGTTTCATGGTTTTTTCTTCGCCATGCAGTTTATCGGTGCCTAGTTTTGTTTTGGTCTGGCTTTCGAACACCGGTTCCTGAATACGAACAGATACCGCGCCTACAATCGCCTCGCGAATATCCACAGCGTCAAAATCTTTTTTGTAAAACTCGCGGATGGTCTTCACAATCGCCTCGCGAAAAGCGAGCAGGTGCGTTCCGCCCTGCACCGTGTATTGTCCGTTTACGAAAGAGTAATACTCTTCACCGTATTGATGATTATGGGTGAGTGCAATTTCAATATCCTCACTCACCAAATGGATAATCGGGTAACACAAATCGGCATTCTCTTTCTTCTTCGAGAGCAAATCGTATAAACCCTTCTGCGATATATAGCGGTTGCCGTTGTAGTAAAAAGTTAAACCGGTGTTCAGGTAAGCATAGTTTTGAATCATCTGCTCTACATACTCGTGCATGTAGTGATAGTTCTTAAAAATCTTGTTGTCGGGTAAAAACTCAATGTAGGTTCCGTTGGGCTCATCGGTCTTTTCCAGCTTATGGTCTTTGGTCAGCTTGCCGGCTTCGAACTCGGCAATTTTCTTTTGCCCTTCGCGCACGGCATAGGCTTTAAAGTAAACCGAAAGGGCATTTACTGCTTTGGTTCCCACCCCGTTTAAGCCCACCGATTTTTTAAACGCTTTGGAGTCATACTTGGCTCCGGTGTTAATCTGGCTTACACAATCTACCAGTTTACCGAGTGGAATGCCGCGGCCATAGTCGCGCACGGCAACTTTTTCTTTAGTTACGGTAAGGTCTACCTTTTTGCCGTAGCCCATCTGGTATTCGTCTACACAGTTATCGAGTGTTTCTTTGAGCAGAATATAAATACCATCATCCATGCTGCTGCCATCGCCCGTTTTGCCTATATACATACCGGGGCGTATGCGGATGTGCTCGAGCCAGTCGAGGGTTTTTACTTCGTCTTCGGTATATCTTGCTTCAATTTGTTCTTTTGCCATGCTGCAATAATGTTAGGGTTGAGCGCAATGTATCTGCGCTTCAAAAAATCTGTGTGAAATTAGCGAGGCGCGAATGTAGAAATGCGTTAGAAATCAACAAGTGGGGTGGTGTTGATAAAAATTAGGACAATCTGGATTAGATAAGGCTGGTGATTGGTGGTATGGCAAAAACGCGCAGTCGTGTTGAGCTGGCGCGCAGACGGATTGGGGAGCCGCGCAGACGGTTTGAAGTAACGCGCAGTCGATTTGACTTGACGCGCAAAGCATTTGAAGTAACGCGCAATACATTTGGTTTAGCGCGCAGTCGATTTGAAGTAACGCGCAGACGATTTGGAATGACGCGCAAACGATTTGAAGTTGCGCGCAAGCCTTTTGAGATAGGTCG
>CAIYOV010000127.1 GCA_903927935.1 uncultured Bacteroidota bacterium
TTCTTCTTGGTTTTCTTTTTTACCGGTTCTTTAGGTGCCGTTAGTTTTTCGAGAACCTTACCGGTCTTGTCAATTCTGTAACGCTGGCTGATGACCAAAGATTTGTTCTTGGGGTCTTTTTCTTTTTTAGATACAATGCCGAAGCCGTTTACAAAATCTTCCGCGCTTTCGTACAATGGCTGGATAACAAAATTGCCGGTCATATCAATGTAACCCCAGTTTTCACCATCCTGTGTAACCGCGCAAAGACTATCAGAGAAACTGGATGCATTATTATACCGGTTGATGAAAGCCTGCTTACCGGTTTTATCAATGAAAAACCAGTTGCCGTCAATACCAACGGCTGCCACGCCCTGTTTAAACGGAAGGGCATCGGTGTATTTTAAAGAAATAACTTCATCGCCTTTCTTATTCAAAAAACCGTAGCGGCCATCTTTTGCCACGGCATATAAATCTTCACTCGGTTCGTTAATCTCTTCATACACCGGTGCAATTACAAATTTGCCGCGCTTATCAATTACTCCGTACATACAGGAATCTTCTTCGCAGTTGCCTACTCCTACAATGGCATAACCGTGTTCGAAGTTTCCGGCATAATTAAAATCCTGAGGGAACGCCCGCTGATTGCCTTTGTCAATGTAGTAGTAAGTGCATTTATCGTCACATGCTTTGGAGCGCACTGCGGCTAAGCCGTTGCTGAATTCGCTTGCTTCGAGATATTCGAAAGGAATAGGAACTACCACGGAATCTGTAGCCGGAAGAATGGCGTAACCCCATTTATCATCTTTCTGAAAAGGTTTTAATTCTTTACCGGCAAGTTCAAGGTCTTTATATGCACGCTCTTTGTTTGGGGCGGCAGGGAAGGTTTGTGTATAAGTAAGATAATCGTTCTGTGTGGCTTCGGCAGTAAAGAGCAGGTAAAGCTGCTCCCAGGAATCGCGGTAATTTTTGTTTTGCGTGTAGTTGGTAACAAAATTTTTGTAAGCTTCTATGCTTCCGTCTTTGGTAGCGAGTTTGTAAATGCTGTCCTGAATGGCATTGTATGCAGGATGGTCTTTATACTTTCTTTCAAACTCCAGATAAGCGGCTAAATCATTCTTGTGCGTGTAATAGTCCAGCACTTTATCGTTGTATATTTTTTTTGCATCGGCAAGGTAAGCATCGGTAGGGTAGGAGTCGATATATTTTTTGTAAGATTCAATGCTTTTATCGGCCGTGGTTTGTTCGTAAAGCAATTTCTCGTAACGCTCTTTGGCTTCTTTTACTTCTGCGGCATCGGGATATTTTTTTATGAATTCAGCAATGGCTTCGGGGCTTTTAAGCGACATGGCGCGCATGTAAGCTTTCTGGTTGCGAAAGTTAACGGCCTGCTCTACAAATGTTTTGTCGTTGTAGTTATCTATAAAATGCTGATACGATTCTAAGGTGTTTTCCAGCTCCGCTGCCGAGTAAGCTTCGAAGTTGATGGTTTTCTGAAGTGTCTGAATGGTGTAATCTCTTACGCCCAGCGCCAGAAACTTTTTGGTCTGCTTGTCATCGACATTAAACGGAATTTTTTTTGCGGCTACGTTGATATAAGCAATGGCCGAATCGAGTTTATAGGCGGCATTATCTTTCGAAGAAAAATATTTTGCCAATCCGTAATTCACGGCAGCATTGTCCGGTTCATCGGCTAACACTTCGCGCAGATATTTGTTGGCGTTAGGATAGTCACCGGTGTTCAGATATTTGAAAGCCTTATCAATATCGCCTGCCCTTAATGACAGGGACAGCAAAACGAAAAGGGCTAACGCTGTAATTTGAATCGGACTCTTCATACTTTAAATCTTTACAATGCTTTTGTTTTTCAATGCTGCTATGTGCGCATCATCGTAATTCAGTTCTTTCAAAATGCTAGCCGAATCGTCTCCCAAATCGGGGGCGCTCCAGTTGTTAGCGAATTTGCTTTGTAAAAATTTAAGCGGCTGGTTAATGGTCTTGTATTTTCCAACAGCGGCATGTTCATTCTCTACAAACATATGGCGCTCGTTCAGGTAGGCATCGTTTTCCATGTCCGGTAAATCGTTGATGGTTGTAAAGCAAAAGTCTTCCTCCTTAAAATAGTCGAGCCACTCTGCCCTTGTTTTGGTGAGGAACAGCGTTTTCACTTCTTCCTTTAGTGTGGCCAACGCTTCGCCCTGCTGTAAAAACTTTTCGTTCCAGTCCGGCCGGTTCACTTTGGCACAGAACTTATTCCAGAACTTAGGTTCCAGACTTCCGAGTGCCACATGCTTTCCATCGCTGCACCGGTAAACATTGTAATTGACCAGCGCACCGCTTAACTCGAAACCCGCTCGCGGAATATTCTGTTTACTGCCCTGATATGCGGCAAACTGCAAAGCCGTAAACGGAACAGCGGCATCGGTCATAGCTACATCAATCCATTCGCCTTTACCGGTGCGCTCGCGCTGGTAAAGTGCCGCGGTTACCGCGTTCATGGCCATGTAACTTCCACCGGCTATATCGGCTAACTGAAAACCGGGAATGGTAATATCGCCATTGGCCGAACCGGTAATGCCCAGTGCACCGGCTATGGCCACGTAATTCAAATCGTGACCGGCATCCATGGCCTTTGAAGAGCTTTGTCCGTAACCGGTAACCGAAACGTAAATCAGTTTGGGGTTAATCTTCGAAAGTTCCTCGTAACCAAAGCCCATGTCGCGCATTATACCGGGGCGGTATTGTTCAATCAGCACATCGCTGCTCTTCACCAAATCGTAAATAACCTGTTTGCCTTCGGGGCTGAGGGTGTTCACCGCCAGACTTCTTTTATTCCGGTTCAGCGCCAGGTAAAGCATACTCATTCCGTTTACCTGCGGAGCAAAGCCGCGGATGTAATCGGGGTTATCGGGGTCTTCTACTTTTATTACATCGGCACCCATGTCGGCCAGAAACATAGTGGCGAGCGGGCCGGGGAGAAGGCGGGTGAAGTCGATAATCTTAACTCCTTTAAGCGGACCTTCTTTGGGATTTCGAATTTTAGATTTTGAATTTTGAATTGAAACAACCGATGACTCGCTTTGCAGGGAAGTGAACTTGCGGAAGCATTTGGTAAACTGCATCATGGCGGCCAGGTTGCTCACTTTAATTTTGCCCATCATCAGCGCCATTTGCGGATTGGCTTTGCCGGTTTCTAAATCGACATACACACTTGCTCTGGTTTTAACGGTGCAGTCGGGTGTGCCGTGCAAACCGGTTTGCAAATCGCATTTGCCGTTACTTATGTTAACGGTGTATTGCAGGGTTTCTTCACCGGAAATATCGAACTGAAAAACAGCCGTGTAGTTTTCGGCCTTTTCGGCACGAAAGCGAAGGGGGATGGATTCTATAATCTGCTGCGCGGTAATGTTCATGGCGCGTAGTTAAAAAGACTTGGGAGTATATAAAAGCAAGAGTTTCGCTTACTCTCTATCTCTATAATCCCGAATAGGTTCAA
>CAIYOV010000128.1 GCA_903927935.1 uncultured Bacteroidota bacterium
ATAAAGGCGAGGGTTGGCTTGATATTGCCGACAACAGTTTTATTTTATTGCTTTTTTCAAAATAAGTTGATAGCCGGATGCGATAAACCGGAAAGTCAATTAATTCAAAAGGTTTTTCAATTTATTTTCATCAATCACCAGAATCTTTCCGTCCGAAACTTCAATCAGTTTTTCGTTCTTAAAATCGCTGAGGGTACGAATCAAACTTTCTGTAGCTGTTCCCACAACCTGTGCTAAATCTTCGCGCGGAATTTCCAACTTAGGTTTATCGCCTGGATTTTTTTTGTATTTATCGTAAACATGCAGCAAGCCATTGGCTACCCGTTTACGTAATGAGTTATAGGCAAGATTCAGTAATTGCTCTTCGCGTTCAACAAGATTATGTGACAGTAATTTTATAAAACGCTTTGACACCTGCGCATCACTGTTCAGCAACGCATAAAAATCCGACTTCGGTATCATCATTACTTCGCTGTCTTCTAAAGCTTGGGCATTATCCTCATAGGGTGTTTCTTCAAGCAAAGCGGTGTACCCCATAAAGTCGCCATCTTTATAAATGGCAGTAATCAACTCTTTTCCGTCTTCATTCATGCGGAACGATTTTACCTTGCCTTTTACAATAAAAAATAGATATGAAGGTCGATGTCCGTGGGTATACACCATCTGCTTTTTCTTGAAGTTCTCCAATTCGCGGTCACCTTTCGTTAAATCAATTTTCCCGCTTGTTCTTGCCTGATTCAAGAAATCATTTACCCCTTCTGCGTTAGAGGCAAATTCGGTTTTTAGCAATTCATTTTTCTTCAGTCTTATTTCAACGGCATTCAGCAATTCAATGTCATCAAACGGTTTAGTGATATAATCATCGGCACCCATTTCCATTCCTTTGCGGAAATCTGTTCTGTCGGCTTTGGCGGTCAGAAAAATAAAAGGAATAGAAGATGTCTTAGAATTTTTGCTGAGCATATGTAATACACCATAACCATCCAGTTCGGGCATCATAATGTCGCAGATAATGAGATCGGGAGTTTCCTTCAGCACTAGGTCTACACCTTTTTTGCCATTGGGTGCAGCATAAACTTCATAATTAGCGAGTTCAAGAATCTCTTCAATATTTTCTCGCACTGCTTTGTTGTCTTCAATTAGTACAATTTTCTTACTCATGTTTTACTATGGTTTTGATGGTATGATGATTGTAAATGTAGTTCCTTTATCTTCTTTGCTGTGCAAATTAATTTTTCCGTTTAGTAGTTCAATATACTTTGAAATAATGTGAAGTCCTAAACCGGTGCCCTGAATATTCTGTGCATTTCTCGCCCGGAAAAAACGTTCAAATAAATGTTGCTGGTCTTCTTCTGAAATTCCGATGCCGCTGTCTTTCACAGAAAGTGTAATTTGTTCTTGCTCATTCTCACAAAAAATTTCAATAACTGAATCTTCCGGTGAAAATTTGATTGCATTCGAAACCAGGTTAAGTAAAATATTTTTGAGCAAACGTTTGTCGGTGTAAACCTCATTAATGCCAGTTTGTGTAAATTTAATCTGTTGCCCCGGTTTTACAATTTCTTTCATATCGCTGATAAAATCATTCATAAAATCTTCACAGTGCAAAACATCTTTTTTGGTTTCAATTAACCCTTCTTCCAGTTTTCCGAGCGAAAGTAAATCGCCCAACATGTCGTTCAAGTGTTCTACGCCTTCCTTAATACGTGTAATGTGGCGGTTGCGTTTTTCCTGCTCATTTTCCTTGGTATACTTTGAAAGAAGAGAAGCGGAGGAGAGCACGGCTGCGAGGGGAGTTCTGAATTCGTGTGATACGGTTGAAACGAACCTTGTTTTTAAATCACTCAACTCCTTTTCTTTTTCCAACGCCTGCTCTAATTCCTCTTTCGAGTTTTCGAGTTGTGCAAGTGTTTCGCGCAACATCATAGTTCTGTCCGCTACTTTCTGCTCAAGGTCGCTATTGAGTTTTTTTATTTCATTGCTTACGCGCTGTAATTCTTCACGCTGCATGCGTTGTATTTCTTCGTTGTGTTTACGAATAGTAATATCAATGATAAAGGCAATTACAAAAGCTTCGCCATTCATATTAAAATGGCTTAAACTGATTTCTACCGGAAAAACATTTCCATCTTTTCTTCTGGCAAACAAATCTCTGCCACCACCCATAGTACGATTAACAGGATTCTGATTAAATACTTCACGTTGGTGGATGTGTTTACTGTGAACATCAGTGGGCAATAAAATTTCAATCTTTTCGCCAACCATTTCCTCCTGATTATACCCAAACATTTTTTCAGCACAAGGATTTGCTAACACAATTTCACCTGCACGGTTAGTCAGTATAATTCCCTCGGTAGCGTTCGCAAAAAGCGAAGCCATCATTGTATCACTTTTAATGTTGTTTTTCACTTTTGGCTGTTCAAACATAAGTGCTGTTAGGTTATAAAAAAAACTGAAGCCTCGTTTCCGAAGCTTCAGCAGGGTTTAATCAAGTTCAATTTATTTTGCTGGAGGTAACAACACCCCATCTATTACGTACACCATTCCATTAGAGGCAGGGACAGCGGCCAACACGTTTGCATCGTTTATCTTTATTTTACCATCAGCACTTTTCGTTACTGTAACTTTGCCTCCGTTCACCATACCAATAGTCATTCCGTCTTTCAACCACTCCTCTCTCAGTGCACTTGTGGTTACATGGTATTCTAAAATATTTCTTAATGCATTTTTATTTTCTGGTTTTACCAATCCTTCAACGGTTCCCGCAGGAAGTTTGCCGAAAGCATCATTGGTTGGAGCAAATACTGTAAAAGGTCCTGCATTAGAAAGCACGTCTACATATTCTGCGGCTTTTAATGCGGCAACTAAAGTGGTATGGTCTTTCGAACCTACAGCAACCTTTACGACATCTTTTTGCGATTGATCATCCTGCACGGCACTTTGACCAGCAGCCTGGGTTGAAGATTCATCAGAGCCTGATGCCTGTTCTGAACTTTGTTTGTTGTTGCAGGAAGTAAATGCTGCTGCAATCATCAGCATAAAGAATACTTTTTTCATAATTTTTAGCTTTTTTATTTAAGACAAACTTATCCGCTATTCTATTTTGGTGATATGATAAAACTCATATTGCTTACTTTTTTTAATCATATGGCTACGGTAGCTAAAAAAGGATACTTGCATCTTTTATTATGAGAAACCTAATCACATTATTTTTGCTTAGCTGTACTTTGCTTAGTTGCAATAACAGTCAGAATCAACCAAATCCTCAATCAGAGGGTGAAGAAAATTTCATTTCAGTATTTAAAGAGGGTAAATACACAACCGACTTCGCCACAGCTCAGGAATTAAAAAGCATGCACTACACCATTGAAAATTTCACGCTGCTTAGTAATAAAAAGAAACTTGAAAATCTGAAAGCCTATCAAGAATTTGGAGATTTGATGCAAATGCATGCAGACCGCATTACTACTTTTTGCCGCTTAGATGCGGATACCAAAAATCTTCTCTGTAAGAAGGTAGATAAAATAAAAACTGAAGTTCAAACCCTGCATGGAGATGATATGGAGAAATCGAAAGCGGCTTTAAAAGCGATCAATTTACATCTTGCCGAAATCGATTCTTCGTTCAGCTATATGAATTAAGATGAAGAAAGAACGAACCTTAGCGGAACCCTTTCGCATAAAAATGGTGGAGCCGCTACGAATGACTACGGTAGAATACCGTAAGGATGTTTTACAGAAAGCTGGCTACAATCCTTTCCTTCTGAGTAGCGATGATGTATATATTGATCTGTTGACCGATAGCGGTACCAGTGCAATGAGCGATCATCAATGGAGCGCCATGATGCTGGGCGATGAAAGTTATGCGGGCGCACACAGCTGGGAAAAGCTGGAGCGCGAAGTGAAAGATTTAACCGGTATGAATTATGTGCTGCCAACACATCAAGGAAGAGCTGCGGAAAGAATTTTGTATGGTATTCTTGGAGGAAAGGATAAAGTATTTATAAGTAATACTCACTTTGATACTACCCGTGCCAATATTGAATTTACCGGTGCAACAGCTATTGACTGCATGAGTGAAGAATCTCAGGATCCTGATGCAGACCTTCCTTTCAAAGGGAACATGGATATAGAACAGGCCCGAGAAAGTATTTTGAAATACGGGAAAGAGAACATTGGTGCTGTTATTCTAACGGTCACCAATAATTCTTCGGGAGGGCAACCGGTGAGTATGGAAAACACAAAACAGGTTCGAGAGCTTTGCGATGAATTTGGAATTCTGTTTGTGTTGGATGGTTGCCGCATTGCAGAGAACAGCTACTTCATTAAACATCGGGAAGCAAATTTTGACGGGAAAACCTATCGGCAAATTGCGCAACAAATGCTTTCGTTATGCGATGCATTTATTATGAGCGCGAAGAAAGATGCGCTTGTGAACATGGGAGGGTTGTTAGTATTGCGCAATGAATTACTTGCTCAAAAATCTACTAACCTTCTTATTATATCAGAAGGCTTTGCAACTTATGGAGGATTGAGTGGGCGAGATATGGAAGCAATGGCTGTTGGTCTTCAGGAAGTTTTTGATGCCGGTTATTTACATTACCGAATCAAAAGTACAGAATATCTCGGCAAACATTTGCACGAAAAAGGTGTGCCTTTGATTCGACCGTATGGAGGTCATGCCATTTATATTGATGCCAAAAAATTTTACAGCCACATTCCGGCCCATCAATTCCCAGGTCAGGCATTAGTGTGTGATCTATACGAGCAAGGAGGTATTCGCTGTGTAGAAGTCGGTTCTGTAATGTTCGGCAAATATGATGAGCATGGAAATCATGTGGCACCCAAGAACGAATTAGTTCGTTTGGCAATTCCGCGCAGGGTTTATACGCAAAGCCATATTGATTACGTAATTGATGTTTTTGATGATATCGTTGAAATGAAAAATCAAGCACGCGGATTGGAAATAGTTTATGAGCCACCTTTTTTGCGACACTTTACTGCAAGATTTAAAAGATTGTAATTCGCAAAAGCGGTCAATTCATCTACATAGAAGCTGAGTAAAATCATATTTAAGACAACCAAGTCCGAAATAGCTTTGCATCGACAAAAAATGAAACATGGAAATAGAAACACTTAATAGCAAAACGGTTGCTGAATTGGTAGCCAACGATTATCGCACTGCAGAAATATTTAAAAAACATGGCATTGATTTTTGCTGTGGTGGTAAGAAGAGTATTGCAAAAGTATGCAGCGAGAAAAATATAATTGCCGAAGAAATTGAAAAGGAAATTCTTGCATTACAACATCAACCGAAGGATAGTGACCACAACTTTAACGAATGGTCACTCATTTTTTTGACAGACTACATTTTAAATGTACATCACACCTACGTAAGTAACAATCTAGGACTGATTTCGGAATTTGCAGAAAAAGTCGCACGAGTTCATGGAGATCATAGTCCCGAAACAAAAGACATAGCTAAGCTTTGGGGTGAGATTGTGAGTGAACTTACTATGCACATGAAGAAAGAGGAACTGTTGTTATTTCCTTACATTAAGAATGTAGAACGGTACAGTAAAGGAAGTTTGAAAGAATTTCCTTCTACACATTTCGGCACAATAAAAAGTCCTATCAGAATGATGGAACAGGAACACGATTTGGTGGGAAGTCTGATGAAACAAATTCAGGTGTTAAGCAACGACTTTATTGTACCTGATTATGCCTGCAATACTTATCGGGTCTTATATGCCAAATTGGAGGAATTTCAGAACGATTTGTTTCAGCATATTCATTTAGAAAATAACATTCTTTTTCCGAAAGCCATTTTGCTGGAAGAAAATTTGACTCCAGCAGATAATAGTAACTCTATATGATGTTCTCCAAAAGTTGCGAGTATGCTTTAAAGGCGGTGATTCATCTTTGTATAAAAGCAAAAGGGGAATCACGATTGAACATTTCTGAAATTTCTCGGGCCATTGATTCGCCAGAACCTTTTACCGCTAAAATTTTACAAACACTTTCACGGCATGGAATTATTTCTTCTATTAAAGGACCCGGAGGTGGCTTTTATATTGATAAAAAAGCAGCGCCAATCCGTGTGATAGAGATTATTGATTTAATAGACGGCAAACATGCGTTCGATCGCTGCGGTTTAGGTTTAAAAGATTGTAATGAAGACAGGCCCTGTCCAATTCACAAGGAATTTAAAAGCTACTCCGTCCAGTTAAAACACTTGCTTGAAACAAAAACTATTCAGGAATTTGCGAAAGAAATTTCTCGGGGTAACGCGTTCTTAATAAACACATAAATCAATAGAAAAAGACAAAGGGGTCTTTTTCTATTGATTTAAATCATATAATAGCTTGACCGATCTCATAAGCGGGATCAGTCATTAAACATATTTTTGTCACCGAAAATTTAAAAACAAACAAAAAAGCATGAAAAGAAAACTTCTCTCACTTGCAACAGTAGCAGCGCTGTTCTTTATTAGTAGCTGTGGCAACCATGAAAAATCAGAAAACGAAAGTTCCGAAGCACCGCAAAGCATGGTGCAGGACGCCCCTAAAGATGATGGGCAAGGCATTGGTAAATTCAAAAATATAACACTTGCTGCGCTAGATGAAAAATTAGCAGAGCAGGGCAAAGTGGTTTTTGAAGCTAAGTGTTCTGCATGCCATAATGCTACGGATGTTAGAAAAGTTGGCCCTGGTTTGAAGGGAGTTACAGAAAGAAGACAACCGGCTTGGATTCTTAATCAAATTACAAATCCTACAGAAATGCTACAAAAAGACCCGACATCAAAAGAGTTGTTAGCTGTATACTTAACACAAATGACTTTTCAGGACGTGAGTGATGATCAGGCAAAACAGATTCTGGAATATTTCAGACAGAATGATAAGGGCGGAGCAGAGCAAGCGAAGAAGTAGTCACTAATCACTAACCATAAAAAACAATAAACAATGAAAAACGTTTCAATTAAAAATCTAATGCTACTGGTAGCAGGATTTTTCGCAGCTGGCTTTTTCAGCAGTTGCAAACCACCAAAAGTTGATTCAGCCCTCTCAGGCGATGCAGCTAAAAAAGTTTACGTAGCACCAGGCAAGAAAGATGAACTCTATCTGTTCACTTCCGGTGGCTTTAGCGGGCAAGTGGGAGTTTACGGTTTGCCTTCAGGAAGATTGCTGAAGCAGGTTCCCGTATTTTCTCAGGATGCTGAAACCGGTTACGGTTACAGCGAAGAAACAAAACCGATGCTGATGACTTCACACGGATATACTCCGTGGGATGACTCGCATCACCCCCAACTTTCGCGCACTGATGGCCAGGATGATGGTCGTTGGTTATTCATCAACGCGAATAATACTCCGCGGATTGCACGTATGGATTTGGGCATTTTTAAAACCACAGAAATTATTGAGTTACCGAATTGCGGTGGTAATCATGCATCGCCTTTTACCACTCAAAATACCGAGTATGTAGTTGGGGCTTCGCGCTTCTCTGTTCCTTATGACAAAGATGGTGATGCCGCTATTGCAGATTATAAAGACAAATTCAAAGGCACTATTTCTTACATAAAAGTTGACCCGCAAACAGGAAATATGAAATTGAATTTTCAGTTGTTGGTTCCGGGCGTTGATTACGATTTATCGAGAGCAGGTAAAGGGGTTTCACATGGCTGGAATTTCTTTAGTTGCTACAACAGCGAAAAAGCGCATACACTTTTGGAAGTGAATGCTTCACAACGCGATAAAGATTTTATCATGGCGGTGAACTGGAAAAAGGCTGAAGAATATTTAGCACAAGGCAAAGGTATGAAATGGGCTGCAAACTATGCACATAACGTGATGGATGAGAAAACTCATACTGCAACCTCTACTATGGAAAAAGAAGTTACAGTGATGGACGTAAAAGACCTCCCAGGTGTTTGTTACTTCATTCCATGTCCAAAATCTCCGCATGGTTGCGATGTTGACCCAACAGGTGAATACATCTGTGCTTCAGGAAAATTAGCGGCTGTAATTCCGGTATATTCATTTAGCAAAATGCTTAAAGCAATTGAAGCAAAAAATTTCGATGGCGATTTTGATGGTGTTCCGGTAATTAAATACGAAGCAGCATTAGATGGCGAAGTTGAAAAACCAGGTCTTGGTCCTTTGCATACAGAGTTTGATAATGAAGGTCACGGTTACACTTCATTCTTCGTTTCATCTGAAATTGTGAAATGGGATGTAAAAACAAAACAGATTCTTGATCGCGTTCCAACTTACTATTCAATTGGCCACTTGTGTGTACCAATGGGCGACAACATTCATCCTTATGGTAAGTATGTAATTGCTTTGAATAAAATTACCAAAGACCGTTACCTGCCAACCGGTCCTGAGTTAGCTCAGTCGGCACAGTTGTATTCTATTGACGGAGCTAAAATGCAGCTGTTGCTTGACTTCCCAACTATTGGTGAGCCGCACTATGCACAAGCTTGTCCTGCCGAATTAATTACTAAACACGAAGTGAAGTTTTTCAAACTCGACAGCAACAATCATAAGTATGTAACAAAGAATGAAAAAGAAGCAAAGGTAGTTCGCAACGGAAACGATGTTCATGTTTACATGACTGCGATACGTTCGCACTTTACACCGGATAATATTGAAGGTGTAAAAGTGGGTGATAATGTTTACTTCCATGTAACTAATCTTGAACAGGATTGGGATGTTCCTCATGGATTTGCTGTGAAGGGCGCGAATAATTCAGAGTTGTTGGTATTGCCAGGTGAAACTTCAACTTTAAAATGGACTCCTGACCATTCCGGTGTATTCCCAATGTATTGCACCGATTTTTGTTCAGCACTCCATCAGGAAATGCAAGGCTATGTGCGCGTATCGCCTGCGGGTACAAATACCGCTCTCAAGTTTTCTACAGGCGAATAGGTTAATGATTGACATGAAGGGAGCCATTCGGCTCCCTTCTTTTTCTTACAGAATTTCTGATAGGTTTTGGACTGACGGTTCAATCAAAAAAAATGAAGAAGTTAAAGATATTTACGCGAATTATTATTGCTGTTTGTGCGCTTGCTATGGTTCCCTCAAACTTCGTTTCGGTATGGCAAATTCAATTAGAAGCACCGCAATATCCGGAAGGAATGAAAATGGAAATCTGGAGTCATAAAATTGCCGGTGACATTGACAAAATCAATAATTTGAATCACTATATTGGAATGGCACAGATTAAGGAAGAAAATTTTCCGGAGTTTAAAATTATGCCGTGGATGATTTGGGGTTTCGTTCTGTTAGGGCTAGCTACTGCAATAGTTGGAAGAAGATTTATGCTCTGGATTTTTACTTCGGTTTTAGTAGCCAGCGGGGCCTGGGGTATTTATGATTTCTGGAAATGGGAATATGAATATGGACATAATCTCAATCCACACGCTGCCATCAAACTACCGGGCATGAGTTATCAGCCTCCTTTGTTTGGTTGGAAACAGTTACTGAATTTTCTTGCGGGTTCATTTCCCGATATTGGCGGATGGCTCATTATTGCTCCTGCAGTAGTCGTAGTCGCTTTATTGATGTATGAAATGTTTAGAAAAAAATGAAGAAGATTTTCTTCTTCGTGTCTCTTATTGTTTTCCTCTCTTCTTGCAACAACGAGCCACAGGCAATTGTCTACGGTATTGATTTATGCCAGCATTGCAAGATGACCATCATGGATAAAAAGTTTGGAGCCGAGTTAATTAACAAAAAAGGTAAGGCGCTGAAATTTGATTCCGGTGAGTGTATGGTAGCTTATATGAAAGCGGACAAGAATTTCACGGTTGATAAAACTCTTATAATCAATTACGCTAATCCCGAAGAGCTGATTGATGCAGATAAATCATTTTTCCTTCATGGAGGAAACGTAAACAGCCCTATGGGCGGACAACTTGCTGCCTTTAAAACAAGAGAAGACGCAGAAAAATTACAGAAAGAGTTGCAAGGTGAGTTATTATTGTGGGACAAAGTTGTAGGACTCAGCTTCTAATTCATGCGTTACATTCTATTTATTTCCTTTTTGGCGGCATCTCTTTTTCCCAAAGCGGAGGTGATTACACTCTGTAATCAATGTGAAATAAAAGAACTGAAGCAGGCAATCACTGTTTCAAAGCCCTTCGATACACTTCTCATAAAGTCTGGCATCTATACTTGTATTAACGAAACCATCAACAAGCCACTCACCATCATTGGCGAAAATTTGCCTGCATTAGACGGACAATCTAAAGATGAAGTCCTCGTAGTGATGAGCGACAATGTAAACATCACCGGTATTGAAGTGCGCAACAGCAAATGCGGAAGCATGAAAGATTTTGCAGGGCTTCGTGTTTTTAAATCCCGGTATGTGAAGATTGAAAACTGCGTTCTCAACAACACTTATTTCGGAATCTATCTCAGCGATTCAAAACATATTCTTGTCAAAAACTGCAAAAGCAAAGGCGCCAACTACGGCAAGAGTGACACGGGCAACGGCATTCATCTCTGGAAATGCGACAGCGTGACGATTGAAGACAATCATTTGGAAGGTCACCGGGATGGAATTTATCTGGAGTTTGCGAAACACTGCTACATTCAAAATAATTATTGCGAAAAGAATTTTCGATATGGTGTCCATTTCATGTTTTCCGATAACGATACTTATGAAAACAACACTTTCACTAACAATGGCACCGGTGTGGCAGTGATGTACAGCAAGGGGGTTCACATGTTCAATAATAAATTCGAAAACAACTGGGGCGATGCTTCTTATGGCCTTTTACTCAAAGACATGACTAATGGAATTATCCGCGGAAATATTTTTGAGAGTAACACAGTAGGAGTAACAATGGAAGGCGGAACGAACATGCGGTTTGAGAAAAATAATTTTATAAAAAACGGATACGCTATGAAAGTAATGGCGAACTGTCGCCTCGACACTTTTATACGCAATAATTTTTCGGGCAATACATTCGATGCATCTACCAATGGCGAGTTGAAGGAAAATCTTTTCGAAAACAATTACTGGGATAAATACGAGGGGTACGATTTGAATCACGATAAAGTAGGTGATATTCCTTACCGACCGGTAAGTTTATATTCGGTTTTGGTAGAGCAAATGCCCTATGCAGTGATGCTGATGCGAAGTTTTACGATTGACATACTGAACCGTGCAGAAAAAAATATTCCGAGTATTGTGCCCGAAACTTTTGTGGACGATAAACCTCTCATGAAAATGATTTCGAAGAAATGATAAGAACAGAAAATTTAGAAAAACATTTCGGCAAACTTCATGTGCTCAAGGGGGTTAATACTTCTTTTAGTGGCGGTGAAGTAATAAGCGTGATTGGCCCCAATGGTTCGGGCAAAACTACGCTTATCAAAAGCATACTGGGAATGGTAGTGGCTGATAAGGGCAAAATTTATTTCGACAATAAAGATGTGGCCAACGATTTTACCTATCGCCATCACATCGGTTACATGCCGCAGATTGGACGTTACCCCGAGAATATGAAAATGGGCCAACTCTTCGCCATGATGAAAGACCTGCGCAAATCAACATCGGCTTTAGATGAAGAACTGCTCAACGAGTTTCATCTAACGGCAATGTTTGATAAACCCATGCGCACACTTTCGGGTGGAACTACCCAGAAGGTAAGTGCGGCTCTCGCTTTTCTTTTCAATCCAAAAGTTTTAATTCTCGATGAACCAACGGCTGGACTTGACCCGGTGGCTTCCGAAATTCTGAAAGCAAAAATTCTGAAAGCTAAGGGCGAGGGCAAATTAGTCATCGTCACTTCGCATATCATGAGCGAGGTGGAAGAGATGGCTGATAAAATTATGTATCTGTTCGAAGGCAAAATCAATTTCTTTAAAACCATTGCCGACCTGAAAGCCGAAACCGGTGAAGAAAAACTCGGAAAGGCCATTGCTAAAATTATGAAGCGCGAAGCCAATGTTTAAAATAAGCAAATACGTTATCTACGATATTCTCCGCAGCAAGGTACTCATTGCATACACCCTGTTTCTGCTCGCGGTATCGTTCGCACTTTTCTCTCTCGAAACAGATGGCGCAAAAAGTGTAGTGAGTTTGTTGAGTATCGTGCTCATCATCGTTCCGCTCATCAGCGTTGTTTTTACTACTACCTATTTCTATAACGCCTACGAGTTTATTGAACTTCTCGTAGCGCAGCCACTCAGCCGTAACACCATTTTATTGGGCGAATTTTTAGGGGTGGCTGTTTCAATGACAGCCGCTTTCCTCATCGGCATTGGAATTCCGGTTCTCATTTACTCTCCAACTGCAACCGGTGGCGTGCTTCTTCTCTCAGGCGTAGTGCTCACACTATCGTTTGTTTCTATCGCGTTCTTCTCTTCCGTGGCTATGCGCGATAAAGCCAAAGGCATCGGCATGTCGCTGTTGCTCTGGTTTTATTTTGCAGTTATTTACGATGCTATCGTGCTGGGCATTCTCTTTTCGTTCAGCGATTATCCTTTAGATAAAGTAGTAATCGCCCTCGCTTCGCTCAATCCTATCGACATGGCGCGCATCATGGTGCTCATGAAACTCGACATCAGCGCACTAATGGGCTTTACCGGTGCCGTTTATAAACAGTTTTTTGGAAGCAGTTTCGGTTTGCTCTACACAATGGCAATAATGCTTGTCTGGATTATTCTTCCACTTATTGTAGCGGTCAGAATTTTTAAGAAGAAGAATTTATAATCAGAGCCTACCAGCTCTTCCCGTACAATTTATAAGCTTCTCTTTCTAAGGCTTCGCGGTGACTGGGGTGTGCAATGCCTATCAGTGCGTTGGCGCGTTGCACAATATTTTTACCATACAAATCCACCGTTCCGTATTCGGTAACAACATACTGCACATGCGCGCGGGTACTTACTACACCGGCTCCGCTTTTAAGCACCGGAACAATTTTCGAAACACCTTTACCGGTCATAGAGCCGAGCGCAATAATCGGTTTGCCTTCTTCGCTCAAAGCCGCTCCCCGCATAAAATCCATCTGCCCGCCTACCCCGCTGAAAATTTCCGTGCCTATCGAATCCGCACATACCTGTCCGGTCAAATCAATTTCAATTGCGCTGTTTACAGAGGTCACCCGTTTGTTTTTTCGTATCACCGAAGTATCGTTTACATAAGCCACATCCAGCATCGCCACTTCGGGGTTGTCATGAATAAAATCGTAAAGCGCACGGGTGCCCATGGCAAAAGCCGAAACAATTTTTCCCGGATGTTTGGTTTTCAGTTTTCCGTTAATTGCACCGTTTTTTACTAAAGGCAGAATGCCATCCGAAAACATTTCTGTGTGTACGCCCAGGTTTTTGTGGTTACTCAAAAACTGCAACACCGCATTCGGTATTCCTCCTATGCCCATTTGCAGGCAGGCACCATCTTCCACCAAGGCCGCCACATTTTTTCCAATAGCTGTTTCGGTTTCACTTATAACCGGTATGCTGCATTCCAGAATGGCATCTTCGGCATAAACGGCAGCCGTTATTTTTGAATAATGAATAAAACCATCGCCCTGAGAGCGTGGCATGTTCGGGTTCACCAGCGCAATAATTTTACGCGCCACTTCGCAGGCGGCTTTGGCTATATCAACCGAAATACCCAGTGAACAAAACCCGTGCGCATCGGGCGGACTTACCTGAATAATGGCCACATCAATCGGAAATTTCTTCGCCCGGATGAACAAAGGAATTTCGCTCAAAAACATCGGGATATACTGCACATTAATTTCATTCACATGTGGCCTTACATTTTTGCCTATAAAAAACGCATTAACCCTGAAAGCATTAGCATAAGCCGGATTCGCATAAGGTGCTTCGCCTTCCGTATGCAGGTGAGTAATTTCAACACCATTTAATTCTTCGTGGCGGTTCGTAAGCGCATTAATCAGACGTTGTGGCGCGGCCGCCCCGCCATGTATAAATACCCGTTCCTTGTCTTTTACAATCGATACAGCCTCTTCAGCAGAAATAAAATTCATCATAAATTTTTACGGGGCGAACATAACGCAAATTGAAGAGTGCCTAATGAAGATGAGAGATAAATTAATTGACTGCAAAAGAAGAATTTTCATGACTCAAAACCCCTTCGGCAATTAAATACTCGGCAATTACATAAGTGCTCATAATGCTGAACCCCGCATAAAAGCCGGGTTGCGGCAAAGCCAGAAAGTTAAGAGCAATCAGCGAATCCGAAATCACAAAAATGCAGGCTCCCGCAAACGTCAACCAAAAGCTCTGGCTGTTGGTTTTGCCCCTGCGGCTAAAGGCCGTTGCCGCCATACTTATCAGCACAGCCGCGTAAACAATTACAGGAACGGTAACTATCTGCTTCTCGGCATTATGTTGCAGTGGAGGCAGCACTATGCAAAGTATACTTACCCAGTAAATCAAAAAAGGCACATAGTAAAGCTTGCTGAACAAAATTCCCGACCCGCCCGAAACGCTGACCGCCCTTCTAAAGGCACTGATAAAAAGAATCTGGGTAACAAGAAAAGAACCCAGCCCAGCCAAAAAACAATAAGGGCTTTTAGGAATCCCCATCAGCGATGTATCGGCAGGGGTTTCAGGAGTAAGCATCAGCGATACATCACCAAACCACGAAAACAAAAACGCAAACATCATCAGCTTGTGCAGCTTGCTCCACGTACCGTTCACCGATAAAAAATAATACACAGCAATAAGTGGAAGCACAAACGGCTTGGTAAAAAACATCAACCCCCGGTCGTGAACAAACTCGGCATACAACTCAACTATTACCAACAGCAATAAAATATACCTAACGATTTTTGCTTTACTGTTTTCCATCATTTTGTTTTTGTAGTTGATACCATTCAACCGTGCGCTTAATGCCTTCTTCAAAACCCACTACCTGATTGTAGTTGATTTCACGCCTGGCTTTTTCAGAACTAAAATGCAAATCGTGAGTAGAAGTATTGACAATATAAGTGCTGATAAGCGGCATTTTTTTCCGGAGGAAAAGAAAATGAAACACATCCATAAAAAAACCAACCGGCATAAAAACGAAAGAAGGAACAGCACTTAACTTGGGCTGTATCTTCAGCTCCTTACTAAATAACTCCAACAGATTTTTGAGATGAAGATAAGGCGGCTCTGCATCGGCAATGATGTAAGTATTGCCCGCAGCATTTTCACTAACACCGGCACACAACAAACCAAAAGCAAGATTCTCGGCATACACATAACCGAGTTTCGTTTTCCCTTCATTCACATAACCAATCAATCTTCCTTGCTCTAAACGCCCCAGCATTTCTTTACTCGTCATCCTGTCATTTGGACCATAAATATTAAACCCCGGGCGAATGATGACCGTTTCAATTTTGTTTTTGTAAGAAACCAGCAACTCTTCGCATTTAATTTTTGATGCAATGTAGGGTCGCGTAAAAATACCGGGATTCAACAAGGGTGTGGTTTCATCGGCATCATGATAATCAGAAAACCCATGCACCACCAGCGAACTCATAAACACAAACCTGCGCACTTTCCTTTTTACGGCTTCGAGCAAAAGATTTTCTGTGCCGTTGTAATTCACTTTAAAAACATGACTGCTCCATGCTAATGAAGGAACGGCAGCTAAATGGAATATAACTTCTACTCCATTCAGCAAACCATCAAGCATTTCGTGCTTGGTAACGTCTGCATAAACAATCTCGCAATCTAGTCCGTCCAGATTCGACAAATCGGTTCCGGGTAAAACCATCGCTTTAACCCGGTGGCCTTCGCGAACTAAAAGTTGAGTGAGATTGCTTCCTATAAAACCATTGGCACCGGTAACTAAAACGTTCATGGTTTATCAGATAAATTTTTGCGGCAACAAATGCAGCCAGTGAAGAGAGAACACGTCAAGAAAAACATTCATCACAAAATGAATCACCATACCATACCAAATAGAATTGTAGCGAAACGCAACATAACCAAACACCGGTCCGAAAGCAGCCGCAGCAATAATTTCAGGAGTGGGTTTCCCGATATGAAACAAAGTTGTCAGGATAGTTTGAATCAGAATGATGAGAATGATTTCTTTCGTACCGGCATTGTCGCCCTTTAAACCAAACTGCAAATAACCACGATAAAAAATCTCGTAAGCAAGAAAATAAAACAGGTAAACAGACTGATATGAAATGAAAACCATCCAACTGATTCCAATCAATTTACTCAGAGGATATTCAGATTGAATCAAAGGGTCTTGCGAAGAAAAATAAGTAGAGGCAATAACAACACTATAAGCAACTGCACAAATCGCTAGCGCCTGTTTATTGTATGTAAGTCCTAAACCAAGTTTCGAAAAATCTTCTTTCAGATAATATTTCGTAATCAAAAACGGCAAACACCAAAACAACAACACAGTTGCCGCAAACTGATAAACGTATTGCCATAGATCAAACCATTTATCACCGATGCCAAATAGTTGATGAAACACCACTAGATCTTTTGAATAAGCCGTTTTGTTCGTATACCATAACGCAACAAACCAATAAACCATCGTAATGAGCACAGAAGAAATGAGAACAATCGTTCGTCTTTTTCGAAGAGATATGTAGGTTTGTTGCACGCGCTAAAAGTAGATTAAATACAACTATATGACCAGAGAAAATTATTTAAAAATAATGGCTGCCTTGGGTGCGGGAGCCTTGCTTCCGCAGAATTTATTGGCAGAACTTCTTACCGGAGAAGAAATTAAGCGCAGCGATTTCGGAAAGGATTTTGTGTGGGGAACTGCCACCGCTGCTTATCAGATTGAAGGAGGCTGGAACGAAGATGGCAAGAGCGAAAGTAACTGGGATTATTTCACCCATCACAAACATAAAGTTAAGAACCACGAGACAGGTGATGTGGCGGATGATTTCTACCGCCGGTATGAGAGCGATATAGAATTAATGCGCAAAATGAATATTCCTGCGTATCGTTTTTCTACGGCATGGTCACGCATTTTACCAAATGGAACCGGCATAGTGAATCAGAAAGGAATTGATTTTTACCACCGCGTAATCGATAAATGTTTGAAAGAAAATATCGAGCCATGGCTTACCTGTTATCACTGGGATATGCCGCAGGTGCTCGAAGCCAAAGGCGGCTGGACAAACCGCGAAATGCTGAAGTGGTTTGAAGAATATGTAACTGTGCTTGCAAAAAATTATGGCGACAAAGTAAAAAACTGGATGGTGATTAATGAACCGCTTTCCTTTACACTTGCCGGCTATCTCGGAGGTGTGAATGCTCCCGGTACAGTGAGTTTCAAGAATTTTTATTCTTCCATTCATCATGCCACTATGGGGCAAAGTATTGGAGGAAGGGCCATTCGCGCTAACGTAAAGAATGCCAACATCGGCACCACGTTTGTCGCTATGCCGTTTGACGGTTGGAAAAATAAGCCCATTAATAACGAAGTGGCAAAGCGTGCGGATGTGATAATTAATCGGATGTTTATTGAACCCGTTTTAGGAATGGGCTATCCGGTAAAAGATTTGCCTGCATTAAAACACGTAGTAAAGCACATGAAAGAAGATGATGAGCAGAAAATAAAATTCGATTTCGATTTTATCGGTATCCAGAACTACACCCGAATGGTGATGAAAAGTTTAGCACTTATTCCGCTTATACATGGATTGCCTGTAAATCCAAAGAAGGTAACGACCCAGGACATAACACAAATGGGCTGGGAGGTCTACCCCGAAGGTATTTACCGAAGCATAAAACAGTTTGCGGCTTATCCGGGTGTCAAAAAAATCATCATCACCGAAAACGGAGCAGGCTTTGATGATGTAGTGATAAACGGTGAAGTGCACGACAGTAAACGAACACAATACATCAAGGATTATCTGAAACAGATTTTACTGGCTAAACGAGAGGGCATTGATATAGGCGGATATTTCATCTGGAGTTTCATGGATAATTTTGAATGGGCAGAAGGTTATCGTCCGCAGTTGGGAATTGTCCGCGTTGATTATAAAACTCAAGAGCGAATTATTAAGGATAGCGGGAAGTGGTATAGTGAGTTTTTGAGTGGTAAATGATTTCAATCATTTCTCGATTTCTCTGCAGTGGTACACTTTTGCAATGTGAAAAAGACCTTTCTGTTTTTATTTTTTGCATTATGGTTCTCCAAAATATTTTGTATTCCGTACTTTTCAATTCATCCGGTTGATTTTTCGTTACACTCATTTAATTTCAATAAGCATTTTCCTCCATATTACGACTCGCTAAGTCATCGCTTTATACTTAGAAACGAGAAGGCAACGTTTGGAAGAAAATTTTTAAGAGGAAGTTTAGAAGTAGTCGGATATAATATTCTAAGCACAGCACTATTGTTTGTTCTTCCTGAGCATGTAACTAATTGGCATCAGCCTTACCTTGGTAAGGTAAATGAACAATACAGGAAGACTTTTTCGCATGCACCTGTGGTTGATGCAGATGTCTGGTATATCAATTACTTAGGTCATCCGTATCAGGGGGCTTGTTACTATAATGCAGTTCGTTCGCAGGGTGCAAAATTCTGGCAGGCAGGATTATTTTGTTTGGGTCATAGTTTAGTTTGGGAATATATAGCTGAAGGTGGATTGGAGCAACCGAGCATTCAGGATATTGTAGTTACACCGGTGGTCGGTTCTTTGCTTGGAGAGCTTATTCACTATGGAACCGTAAAGATGAGCCGCAATGGTTTTACCTGGTATGAGAAAACTTTCGTGTGCATTTTCAATCCGATGTTTGCTATTAACAACGGGTTTAAATATGCGAGGAAAACTCCTGCGTTTTAAATTTTGTATTCGCTGTGTAATTCAGGAATGTCAATTTCTGTAAAACCTTTCTTCAACAATTTACTTCTGAAAGTTTGCTGCACATCGTATTCTCCGTGAACGAGAAATAATTTCTTCACTGCTTTTGGGTTTTGGCAAGCAATGAACTGACATAAATCTTCATAATCTCCATGCGCACTCATGCTGCGCATAACCTGAATCTCTGCTTTTACTTCATACGGTTCACCGAAGAGAGTTACATCTTTATAGTTGCGCATCAGCTTTCCTCCAAGCGAACGCGGCTCGCAATAACCCACGATAAGAATGGTGTTGCGGCTATCGCTGATTACATTTTTGATGTGATGTTTTACGCGCCCCGCATCTGCCATGCCCGATGCAGAAATAATTACGCATGGTTCTTTACGCAGGTTTAAAGCTTTAGATTCTTCTACGTTTTGGATGTAATGCAGTCCCTTAAAATCAAACGGCTCGCTGTCACGTTTTAGAAATTCCTGAAATTTATCGTTGAGTTCCCTCTGATGATTTTTCATCACCTGAGTGGCTTCAACAGAAAGAGGAGAGTCAACAAAAAAATCAATTGGGGGTAATGCTTTTGAAATTTCAAGGCGATTTAAAGCGTAAACAATTTCCTGTGTTCTGCCTACACTGAATGCCGGTATCACCAATTTGCCGCGCTTCTTTAAACAGGTATTTATAATGGTGTCTAAAAGTTTTCGGTCTTTCACTTCAATATCTTCATGCAACGAATCGCCATAAGTTGATTCAAGAAGTATATAATCTGCCTGCGGAAAAACATCGGGTGAGCGCAACAGTTCATCGTTGTATCTTCCCACATCGCCACTGAAAGTAATTTTGGTTTCCTGCTTGCCATCGTTGATTTTCAAATGTATCGCTGCACTTCCGATGATATGTCCAACATCGGTAAAGCAAAACGAAACGCCTTCTTTCAAGACTTTCTCTTCGTTGTATTTCACCAACTCAAAATGCTTAAGCGCATTATTTACATCGTCTTCCGTGTAGAGCCCTTCCACTGGTGGTTCACCGCGCTTTGCTCGTTTTTTGTTGTGATAAAAAATATCCTGCTTTTGAATGTGGGCAGAGTCTAGCAAAAGAATTTTTGTAAGGTCGAGTGTAGCCGGTGTGCAGAACACTTTGCCTTTGTAACCATCTTTAATAAGTTTTGGAATAAGTCCGCAATGGTCAATATGCGCATGCGAGAGAATTAGAAAATCAACTTCACCGGGAACAAATCCCCAGTCGCGGTTGAGTGCATCTGCCTCTTTCGGGTTGCCCTGAAACATTCCGCAATCGAGTAGAATTTTTGTGCCATCATTTAATTCGAGAAGGTGTTTGCTGCCGGTAACCATTCGTGCAGCACCATGGAAAGAAAGTTTCATCTATCTGTTTTATGATTGCAATATACGAGCAGATAAATTTTAATTGGGTGTTTTAGGAAAAAATAAAGCCCCCGACTTTGCGGGGGCTACACACACCAACATACACACACTATTTATTTCTTAAGCAATCACTGCTAATACTTCAACAATTGCTTTCATTTCAATTGTTGCTTTCACTGAGTTTGAAATCAAACAAGCTGCTTCCGATTTTTGAAGAATGCGCTCTGTACGCTCTTTATCTTTTTCCTCTCGGATAATCACTGCCGGATAAAGTTCTACACGTGTCATTAAAAATTTCCCTTCGACCTGTTCTAAAATTCCTTTGCTCTCCACCTTAAACGAAACAAAATCAAGTTTCGAGTTTTCGGCAATTGAAAGAAAGGTTGTCATTAAGCAACTGCTTACGGCTGCTGTAAACTAATGTTCCGGTGACCATATTCCTTCCATCCCTTTCGGAAATTGGGGAGGTGTTGCCACCTCAATACTGTTGTTTAATTCAGCGGAACTCATCGTTCCTTTTCTGTCACTGTTCCATTCAACGGTTACATTATATTCATGTGGTTCTATATCGATTTATTTTTTGTATGATTTTTCTTTCTCTCGCCAAAACTACGGTGCTACCGGATAACCCTTATCTACCCAGTCTACTTTAAAGTTTTCTTTCAGGTTTAAAAGTTTGTGATTGGTAAATCCCATATCGTTCATCACTTTAAAAGCAGGGCGCACATTCGGACAATGCTCAAACGGGCAGCACCCGCAGTAAATAACTACCGGTTTGTCTTTTGGTAATTTGCTGAGTGCTGCTTTAAATATTTCGATGTTCACTTCATCTTTCGCTGCGCCCATTTCAATACCACCTGGAATACCTCCGCCAAATCCGATACTATAAATAACCGGCTTTTCTGCGCTTTCATCATTTAGAATTTTATTCAAGTCAGAAGGTTCCATTAATTGTTTCGCGGTCCACGGTTCGCCTGATACGGAAGAACCCGAACCGGTATTGTTGCAGGAGAATAGCGTAACAGCAATTATCATTATGATCGTAGAAAAAAATGGCTTCGAGTTTTTCACTTGCTATGGTTTAAGAGTGTTGTTCAATAATCTTTTTCAAAAAATCTGCCGGTACAACCCCGCTTTGACGCCACTTTATCTGCCCGTTTTTAAACAGAATGAGTGTAGGTACTCCCTGAATCTGATAAGCAGAAGATACCTGCGGGTTTTTATCTACATCAATTTTTATGATACGCGCAGTATCACCTATTTTACCTGCTAGCTCCTTTAAGATAGGCGCCATCATTTTACACGGTCCGCACCATTCAGCCGAAAAATCTACGAGCACCGGAATGTCTGATTTTATCAACTCCGAAAAGGAGTTTGCTTTTTCTGTTGTTTCCATATTAATCATTTTTTATTTCTTCAAATTTTACCTCTTCAATTTTGTCCGAATTCTTTTTTGCTATTGGCGCAGCGCAACTTTGTGTTCCGCAGCAACCGGTGTTGGTTACTGCCTGAATGAAAAAGAAAGCGCCAAAAAATCCGAGCATTGAATCGTGTAACATTACCGCCTGCATAATTACATACACTCCAATAGCTAAACGCAGCAAGCGCATAAAGTGCCAGTTTATAAATAAGTTCTGCTTAAGAGTTTCCATCTGTTGTTATTTTGCTATTGCGAAGTTCGCTTATTTCCTGTTACCGGTTCGGAACATTTGTTACAGAGATGATTAATTTATTCTGTTATTCAGACTTGACCAACCACCGCCATTGTGTACTTCCGGAAAACCGTTTGCTTTTAAAATACTTTTTGCCTGCGCACTGCGAGCACCTGATGCACAACAGGTAATGATGGGTTTGCTTTTATTCAGTTTAGAATAATGATTAGAAAGATTGTTAAGTGGGATATTTACTGATCCTTTGATGTGCCCCTGTTGATATTCTGCTTTTGTGCGAACGTCAATGATAGTGGCTCCGTTATTCAATAATTCTTTGTAATCTACTTTTGGACCAATGCCGAAAAGCTGTTTGATTGTTTCTATCATGTTGTTTTGTTTTTAGAATTTAGTTTCGTTAAGGTGATATTTCGAATCGCTTGCAATTGCCTCCCGAAGTTTTTTCAATGCTACCGGTTGACTGCTCACCACCATTACTTCGGTAAAGTCGCTGTTGATGGAGACCATTTCTATATTTTCAATTTTCATCAAATTGCCGGTGATGGTTTTCTTACAACCACTGCATGTTATGCCTGAGACGGCATATAGTTTCACCAAATCTGTGCTGATGTTTTTCTTTTCCATTTCAATAAACAATTCATTTCCTTGCCTGGGTTTTATTGAATTATGACAAGTGTCAAATTGTTTGAGGGTAAAGAGAAGTTCGAAGAGTTTTACATATTCTTCTTTGGTTCCTCCAAATGGTGGGCCTTCCTTTTCGAAGATGATGTTAAACAGCAAACCGGCAATTCTTCCTCCGGTGTTCAGCAGATTAAAACTTTTCACCGCATATCTTTCTCGAAGAGAAGGATTAAGTGCACAAAAAAATGTTTGCTCCAGAATCAAATCATACTTCTCGTTGTGGTCGAAAAAATCTGCATGAAGAATTTGTATCGGCCTGCCGGTAAATTTTTCTTTCAGTCGATTGACAAGTGTGGAAGAAATATCAATAAGCGTAACACCGGTAAAACCATTGTCCAATAAATACTCGGCCTCATAAGCGTTGCCGCAACCAGGTATAAGTATGCGCACGTTTTTATCAGTAAGCGTATCAATGAACAACTTGAGTGGAGGAGAAACCTGATGGAGGTCCCAACCCGTTTCGTTGTTTTGATACTGATTATCCCAGTAGTTTGCGTTCAACGGCAATCCACAGGTGACAACACAACATTCTAATTCTTCTTTCTTTTCCATTTCGTTTTTTAGCAAGTACAATTTACATCTAACCAACTGCCACCATTCGAGCAATCAATTCCAAGGCTCTTTAAAAAGGAAGTGGCTTGTCCGCTGCGGTTACCGCTGGCGCAACACAAAATAATTGGTTGTGGCAAGGCTTTGATTTCATCAATACGTTGCTGGATTTCCTGCAATGGAATGTTGATGCTTCCGGCCACATGTCCACCCATAAATTCTCCTGGTGTTCTTACATCTACGATAGTTTGTTTGTTACTCATGATTGTTGTTTTGATTGTTGTTATTAATTGTTTGGTCTTTTTGAAATGTGTTAAGGAGAAGTGCGCCCATCATGGCTCCATACAAAGTGCTGTTAAGTGGTTTGGAAGTAATGGCGCATGTTTCGCTTGCGCATCCTACAAAATAATAATAGAGATAGCCGCCAATTGCCCCAACTAATATACCTATGATAGTCAGCTTATGTTTTTTAATGAATTCCATTTTTTGGGTTTTATAATAAGGTAGTTGGGCACACATAATTGGTTTTAGGCACATTGGTTTTTGCAATCTCTGTAAACCCGCCAACTACATCTGTAAAATTATCGAAGCCCCTTTGCTTAAGTAGCGATGCTGCAATCATGCTTCTATAGCCGCCTGCACAATTAAGAATAAAAGCTTTGTTCTTCGGAAACTCAGCCAGATGATTGTTGATTTGATTGAGCGGAATGTTCAGCGCATCAACTACATGTTGCGAATCAAACTCGCTTTTCTTTCTCACATCAATTACCACAGGTTTTTCCAATGAATACTTCCGGACAAATTCTTTTGCTGTAATTCTGTTCACGGTTTCAATTTCTTTTCCCGAATTTTTCCAAACATCAAAACCACCTTTTAAATAACCCATTGCGTTATCATATCCTACGCGCGATAACCTGATGATGGCTTCTTCTTCTTTGCCTTCATATGTTACCAGCAATATTTCCTGTTTAATGTCAGCAATCATTTCACCCACCCACATAGCAAAGCTACCATCGAGTGCAATGTTGATGCTGTTGGGAATATATCCTTTTGCAAAGTCATCGGCATTTCTGGTGTCTAATACTAAGGCCTGGGTTTCGGTTGCTACAACTTCAAACTCTTCAACTGATAAAGGTTTCTTTCCTCTCTCCATAATTTTATCCAGACTTTCATATCCTTTAATGTTCATAAGAACATTTTTTGGAAAATAACCAGGTGGCGTTGTCAAACCGGTGAGCAGAGATTTAATGAATTCTTCTTTGCTCATATCAGCACGCAACGCGTAATTGAATTTCTTCTGGTTGCCGAGCGTGTCAGTAGTTTCCTTACTCATCATTTTTCCACAGGCACTTCCCGCCCCGTGATTCGGGTACACAATTAGATTATCGCTTAATGGCATAATCTTGTTGCGGAGTGAATCGAAAAGATGTGCCGCCAATTTTTCTTCAGTAAGGTCTGCTATTACATGCTGTGCTAAATCGGGCCTTCCCACATCTCCAATAAATAAAGTATCCCCCGTAATAATTCCGTGTTCTTTTCCGGTTTCGTCTATTAAAAGATAGGTAGTGCTTTCCATCGTATGTCCCGGAGTGTGAATTACTTTCACCGAGTAGTCCCCGATTTTAAAAAGCTGATTGTCTTCGGCAACTATAGCTTCAAAACCGGGTTTAGCTGTTGGACCATAAACTATTTGTGCACCGGTCTTCTTTGCTAAATCTAAGTGACCACTTACAAAGTCGGCATGAAAGTGGGTTTCAAACACATACTTGATTTTCGCGTTATCTTTTGTTGCGCGGTCAACATACGGCTGCACTTCTCTTAGCGGGTCAAAAATGGCGGCTTCGCCATTGCTTTCTAAGTAGTAAGCTGCATGAGCAATACAACCGGTATAAATCTGTTCAACTTTCATTATTCTTGTAATTTGTTTTACGATGCAAAAATGCAGTACCGAAAAATTGTAGTTGGGAACATTTGTTGCATAAGGCTTAATTCACTTTGTATTGAACCAGATTTTTGCAGCTATTAACACCAACACAACAGCGAATCCTTTTTTCAAACTCTCCTGTGGAATATGCGTGGCAAACTTTGCTCCAAAGTATCCACCAATGAAAAACATTGCCGCCAGAATAAGCGCAGTTTTAATTTCTACAAAGCCCTGCTGATAATATTGCCAAGCGGCTAAAGCCCCTACAGGCAATACCATCATCACCAACGCAGTACCCTGAGCCATTTGCTGAGAGAAGCCGAGCAGCATAACCAATGCTGGAATGATGACAATGGCGCCACCTAATCCCAGCAATCCGCTCAATACTCCACCAACCAGACCAATAAGTCCTTTAAAAATTATTTGTGATGGATTCATTTTATTTTTTCTCCTGTTTGGTAGAAAATCTGAAAGACAAATACAGCGGACAGAAACTTAGAGCAGATGTAAGCAGAAGAATTCCTGCAAAAACTAAAAGGATAATGGCAACAGTTCCACTAATGATATTCGTAAAATAAAGGATTACAACAATTGATGCTGCGATAATTCGTGCAACGCGATCAAGGGTTCCCATATTTGGTTTCAAATTGTTTGCTTTTTGTAGTGCAAAGATCCGGCACCATAAAAACATGATTAGGAACATTTGTTACAGAATGGCTAATTAATTCTGTTCATGTATACCGAAACTAAAGGCAAATGAAATTCCATGCTTTCAATTTTGCCGTTATTAAGATGATAAACATTCCGGTGTCCGTCTGAACTATTAAATTCTAATGTTTTTGAATCAATATGCTTTATTTCATAAAAACTTGCATCCGGTAAATAAAAAATGCGCTTCACGTTTTTATAATCACAGAAATAAATATTTGCATCAGAACAAATTGGTGCCTCTGAAAAATAACGTGTTGTCTGATTGTTTGATTCAACCTGATATTGTCTGCCATCATATTTAACCTTAGCCCAACGCTTGGTCTTTCCATTTTCAATCTCAGCATGCGAAGAGGAAATCAATCTGCTATTTTTATAAACCGCTTCAAATTTTGAAAGCCCTTCTCTTACAATCCACAAAAATTTTGCTTTCGATTTTGATTCTAACCGGTAAACATCACTGCTGTCTTTATCAAGCGTATGAACTACATCCATGCGCCCGATGCTATCGCCCCACAGCATAATTTTGAATGATACTGTTTGAGCAGAAAGCACACCAAACGAAACACTAAATAAAAAGGCCAACCAAAATTCTCTTGCCCGCAATTGTGTTATTTATTTTTTCTTGCCCAAAGTGGAAATACCAAAAGGCAAATATAACGGGCAGAAACTGATGAGTGATGTGAGAATGAAAATTCCCGCAAACACCAATAACACAATGGCTAAAGTTCCGCTAATTAAGTTCATAAAATAAAGTAGAATGACTACTGCAGCGGCAAGTAATCTTATTACTCTATCAATGGTTCCTATGTTTGATTTCATATTATTTGATTTTATAGTGCAAAGATGTTGTATTGTAAAATCGCAGTTGGGAACATTTGTTACTTACCAGAATGATTTTAATCAATCTAATAACTCGATCACATTTCTGCCCAACCGCACTAAATTTTTCTGTTCCATTTGGCGTAGTAATCTGCTAATTGCTTCACGGTGTGTGTGCAGTTCATCTGCAATTTGCTGGTGAGTAATGTGAAGTGCTTTTGTATTTAACGCCTGTGCACGCCTTTGCAAATAATTCAATAACTGAGCATCCATATTGCTGAAAGCAATCAGGTCAATTACATTCATCAGTTCCGCATAACGAATGGCGTATGTGTTGTTGACGAACTCTTTCCACTCACGAAATCGAAACCATTCATCTACCAGTTCAGCTGGTACCATATACACTTCGGTTTCATCTTCAGTAACCGCTTTTATCATACTTATTTGGTTCGCGCGGCAACAATTGAGCGACATGGCACAAGTTTGTCCGGGGTAGATATGATAAAGAAAAATTTCACGTCCATCATCGTTTGCTCGAATTACACGAATGCTTCCTTTCATTACAATAGGAACAAACAAAATTTTATCTCCGGGATACATCAACACTTCCTCTGCAGCAAAATGTTTTACACGTGCGTGTTTGTTGAACTCGGCTAATAGCTGCGGGTCTTTAAAAAAAATATTGGCTGGCATTATTCGATTTAGCGCGAAACTATTTCTATTGCTTGTATTTTATAAACCATTTTTTCTACCCGCCCAAGTTGATGCGATTGTAGTAAACAAAATAATCGTCACCGAACTTATGGGCATGAGCACCGCAGCAATAAGAGGGCTCATTGTTCCTTTTATAGCAAACGAAATTCCTAACAGATTGTAACAGAGCGAAATCACAAAACTAGCTTTGATAATGTTTACTCCTGTTTTAGAATAATTCAATAGGGTATCAATTTTATCAAATTGACTTGAATCTATAATGCCGTCACAAGCAGGTGAAAAATTATTTACATCATCGCTGATGGCAATTCCAACTTCTGCCTGTTTTAAAGCCCCTGCATCATTTAGTCCATCGCCAATCATCATCACTTTTTTGTTGTCAGATTGAATCTGCTTAATCACACATAATTTTTCTGCAGGTTGCTGATGAAATACAAGATTCTTCTCGTTTACGTATTGTTTCAGGAAATTCTTCTCCGCATCATTATCGCCACTTACTACATATATTTCAAAATACTTTCGAAGTTTATTCATCATCGCACCGAAACCATTCCGGTATTCATTTTTTACCAGGAAGAATCCCCGCACTTTTCCGTTGATACTTACATATACCTTTGAAGCGTGGCGAAAATCGGAAACATGTGAACCGTCAGCATTCACTTCACCGACCAAAAATTTCTTAGAACCGATACGAACACTATTTTCATCCACCCAACCTTCAACGCCTTTTCCTTCCTCTTCTTTAAAATCTTCTGTTGGAATAATTTTTACTCCTTTCAAATACTCATAAACTTTTTTGCTGAGAGGATGTGAAGAATGATAGACCAGTGATTTTATAAGTTGAAGTTCATACTCAGTGATTGATTCGTTGGAATTTTCTTCTGCCTTTACAAACTCAATTTTCGAATTCTTAGTATTTGTAAGGGTTCCGGTTTTATCAAACACAATTGAATTGATTTGTGCTAATTTCTCAATTGTTAGCGCGTTCTTTAAATAAATTTTATTCCGTCCGAGTATTCGTAGAATATTTCCGAGTGTAAACGGAGAAGATAAAGCTAACGCGCATGGACAAGTAATGATGAGCACCGAGGTAAAAGCGTTGAGCGCTTTATGTAAATCTTTGTTCCACCAGTAAGCTGAAGCCAGAAATGCAATGCTAATTACAACCGGAGTAAACCAATTGCTCACCATTGTAGCGAGCGATGTGATATTTTCTTTTTGTTCTTTATTGAATGCAGAATCATTCCAAAGCTGTGTGAGGTAACTGTGCGAAACATCTTTCATCACTTCCACTTCAATAGCGCCACCCATTTGTTTTCCTCCTGCATAAATCAAATCGCCACTGTTTTTTGAAATGGGAGTCGCTTCACCGGTCACGAAACTGTAATCAATATTTCCTTTACCTTTTATTAAAACCGAATCTGCCGGAATCAGTTCCATGTTGCGCACTAACATTCTGTCGTGCAGACGAAGATTGGTGAGTGGAATGGTAGTTTCATTTCCATTGTTGACAGTGGTAACCGCAACTGGGAAATACGATTTGTAATCACGCTCAAAGGAAAGTGTATCGTACGTTTTGTTTTGAAACAATCTTCCAATCAGCATTAAGAGCATCAAACTTGCCATGGTATCGAAATAACCGCCACCGGTATGCGAGAATACTTCGTAAGTGCTGCGAATGAACATGGCAAGAACGCCAAGCACAATCGGAAAGTCCATGTTCAGTGCTTTTTGTTTCAGTGCACCCCATGCCGAAACAAAAAATTCTTCAGAGCAATAAAACAAAACCGGAAGTGAGAGAGCAAAATTTAAGTAACCGAAAAATTTTCTAAGCGGAGATTCTGTAAGTGCATTTATTCCTAAATACTCTGGAAAAGTAAGCAGCATAATGTTTCCAAAACAGAAAAACGCTACTCCAATTTTCAGATAATATCTCCTCAGGTGATGTTCCTTTTCTTTCCGAGTTAAATCATTGAGGTTGATGTGCGGCTCATAACCTAAAGAAGCAAGTGTTTCAACCACCTGACGGAGATTCAACTTTGAATTGTCAAATGCGATATGCACTTCACGTTTCATGAAATTGACATTGCTTCGTTTTATTCCGTTCTTTATTTTAAATAGATTCTCCAATAAAAAGATGCACGAACTGCAATGAATTTGCGGCATGTAAAAAATAACAGTAGAAATATTTCCATCTTTAAACTGAATTAATTGTCTGGCCACCTGTACATCTTCAAGGTAGGCGTATTTTTTTGCGTTTACTTCTTTTTTGAATGAGGTGCCGGGGGCATTATTCATGTCGTAGTAACTGCACAGATTGTTCCCATCAAGAATTTCAAAAACAGTTTTGCAACCGGTGCAGCAGAATTGATGCTGATTAAAAACAATGCTACCATCACAGTTTTCACCGCAATGGTAGCACGTTAAAGATTCCTCTTCCTTTACTGCATTCATACCAGGATGGTTTAGGATTCAGCGATTTTAGAAGTACAGCGCTGGGAAGAGGATGATTTTATGAATGACTTTTTTCTTTTTCTTTTTCAGTATTTAGTCCCAGCATCTCATATATCGGGCACCAGCCAAGCACGGCAGTAACAAATAATATACCTGTTGGAATTATCCAAAGCCAACTGGTACCTCCAGCCATAATTGCGTAGCATATTGATACAATAAAGAGAAGCGTTCTAAACCAGCCATCAAAACTGCTGAGATTTGTTTTCATAATAATTTGGTGTTTTGTGTTATTAATGTTAGTAGTGCAAATGTGCTTTACATTTCAATAAATGGTGTATGATTTTCACCAAAATGGGATATGATTTTCGTCAGGTATTTTTAATAAAAAGGAACGTATTCCGCTCCTTTTAAACCATATGCCACATATTAGCAAATTACATGGTTCTGCTTAGAAAACTATTGAATTCAAAGCGTAAATCTGCAAAGGCTGAATTAAAATTTTTCACACGCTCTTGCATTTTATAGTGCCGCACTACAAATTTTTCGTTTATGTGTTCAGGTGTTTGCTTTGCTTTTTCTTCTACCCCCAATTGTTCTTTGCTTAAATCGTGTTTAAGAATATCTAATTGTTCCTTGGTAATAATAAACTTGTTTTGAAAGTGCTCTACATGCGCTAAAATTTCGTGCGAGTTGTTCTTAGAGGCAACTTCCTGTAAACGTTTCTCCAAAATAGAGATTTCATGTCTGTAAAAATCTGTCTCACGCTGCCAGTCTGTAATCTGGTGGTGTAAAAAGGCTAATGATGCTTTCATTTTGTGTTTGGTTTATGGTTAAATAATTGTTCTAAAGTCATTCACTGATGCGTAATAAATACAGGCACATTCAGTTCTTTTATTATCCGGCTACTTAAACTTTGATGGAAAAATCTCGATAGTGCATTTCTGCCAAAAGATCCCATTACCACAATAGAATTATCGCCTTTTTGTTTTAATAGCTGCATCAACTTTTCTTCTGCGTCTCCGTGTAATAATTCATAATTAACGTCATCATAATGTTGTCTAATCATTTCCTTCAGGTGGCTGCCTTCTTTTAAATGATTACCCGAATGTTCGTTTACACTAACCACACTTGTTTCCATACCACTAAGCTCGGGGAACAGATAGGCGAACATTTTAATAGCATACACACTCGAAGGACTGCCATCATAACAAAGTATTATTTTATCGAAATACGAGTAGTGATGCGGCACAATCATCACCGGACAATGAGCATCAACCATTAAATCTTTCAGAAACGGGCTTGGTGCGCCTTCGCTGAAGCTAAAAAAGCCGGTATGCGAATCAATAATCAGTACATCAGCAAATACACTTTCTTGAATTACTTCCTGTAACGGAACACCTTTATCAAAGTGAACTTTATGATGAACCCCTTTTTCATCACACGCACGCTTGAAGAGTTTAATATTCAAATTAATCTTATCAAATTCTCCTTTCTGCGAGTTTTCCAGGGCAGTATAATCTACAAAAGGTTGGTCCCAAGCGTATGCATAGGTGAAATTGAGATAACGCAAATCTTGAATAAAGATGCCAACCAGCATCGAGCCAGTTGTCTTTGCCATTTCTATAGCATACTTCGAAGTCCCCTCTACATACTTTGTGCCGTCAAAAACTGCAAGTATTTTTTTCATCACTTCGAATTTTCACAAAGGTGTAATGTCTAAAGTTTTGAAGTAATGATTAGCGTTATGAGAGAATGTGAGATTTGTCAGTCACCTGGTTCATTACATAATTATAGCACTCCGATTATAGTTTAGAAAATAAATTACTTGATTTGAAGAATATGTCGGATGTGAATAAAATTTTGGTGTGCGGAGGAGGAGGGTTTATAGGCAGCCATTTAATCAGACGTTTAAAGACGGAAGGTTTTTGGGTGCGCGGAGTAGATTTGAAATTGCCCGAACACGAAACTACGTGCGCTGATGATTTTGTGATTGGTGATTTACGCGATCAAAAATTCTGTGAGCAGGTTTTTGATACTAAGTATTACCAGGTTTACCAGTTAGCCGCGGATATGGGTGGGGCTGGTTACATTTTTACTGGTGAAAATGATGCTGATGTGATGTATAATTCTGCACTTATCAATCTGAATATTCTTAATCTTTGTAGGGAAACTAAAGTCGAACGTATTTTTTATTCTTCATCGGCTTGTATATATCCGGCACATAATCAGGAAGACCCAAGCAATCCGTTGTGCAGTGAGGAATCTGCATATCCTGCCAACCCTGACAGTGAATATGGTTGGGAAAAACTATTCAGCGAACGATTGTATTTGTCCTTTATGCGTAATTATGGTTTGCAGGTAAGAATTGCGAGGTTCCATAATGTTTTTGGAACGGAAAGCACCTGGCTGGGGGGTAAAGAAAAAGCACCTTCTGCTTTATGTCGAAAAGTTGCTGAAGCAAAGGACGGAGGAGAAATAGAAATTTGGGGTGATGGAAAACAAACCCGTTCATTTTTATTCATTGATGAATGCTTGGAAGGGGTAAGAAGATTAATGGAAAATAATTGGGAGGGTCCGGTGAATATAGGTTCGGAAGAAATGATTTCGATTAATGATTTGGCGAAAATGATTATTGAGATTTCGGGCAAGAAAATTTCTATAAAAAATATTCTGGGGCCAACCGGAGTAAGGGGTAGAAATTCTGACAATAAACTCATTTCAGAAAAACTTGGATGGAAGCCCAATTACCCACTTAGAAAAGGTATTGAAAAAACGTATGATTGGGTTTTGGAACAGGTCCGGCAAAATTCCACTTCTGCATTTATCTAATTTTACCAGGCTTTTTTCATTTCTACATTTCAATTATTTTTTCTCTACTTTTCGACTTACATAAAGCTTTACGTATGAGAAACATTTACCCCATTCTCTGCCTCTCTGTTTTCACTTTCTTTTATTCAGATTTAAAGGCACAGTGCGGCAACGGTCGCTATTATGATAAAATCTTTTCTCAAACATCATCAACCGTTACGTTCGGGACTGCGATGAAGTTTGACAGCACCTTCATTGATTTGAAGATGGATATCTATCAACCAACCGGTGATAACTTTGCTCATCGTCCGCTTCTTTTGTTTGCATTTCCGGGAAGTTTTACGGCCGGAAGCCGCTTAAGTCCCGACATACTTCAACTTTGCGATAATTTTTCGAAAAGAGGTTATGTGTGTGCTTCCATCGACTATCGACTCGGCTTTGAAGGTGGAAGTGATTGTGACACCAATCAATTTAAAGCACTTATGCGCGGTGTGCAGGATATGAAAGCGGCTGTGCGCTATTTTTACAAAGACGCGCAAACCACCAATACTTTCCGCATTGATACCAATCAAATTTTTATCGGAGGCACATCGGCCGGTGCGTTTATTGCATTAAATTATGCCTATGGTAAAGTAGATACGCTTTCACGATCTGAACCTGCATGGGCACGCCCCGCTTTAGATTCGTTGGGTGGGCCTGAAGGCAACAGCGGCAACCCGGGATATTCTAACAAAGTGAAAGGTGTAATTGATTTATGCGGAGCTATAGCCGATACTGTTTGGATTATGCCTGGAGATCCTGTCCTGGTAGGTGTACATGGAACAGCTGACGCCACTGTTTCCTGTTGGTACGATAGTGTTTATGCGTCCACGCACCCCGAAAGTTTGTTGTTTGGAGGAGGAGATATTTTAAACCGATTAAATCACATCACCTTGAACCATTCACTCTATCTTTTTCAGGGAGCTGACCATGTTCCGTTTATTTTGCCTATTCCTTTTCTTCCCCCGGCTTCTGCATATATGGACTCTACCGTTTGGATTGTGCGGGATTTTCTTTATCAGAACGTAGTGTGCGATCCAACAACAACTTCAGGCGTTGAAAATATTAATGGTGAAATTCCGGTTTCCATATTTCCGAATCCCAGCGATGATGCGACTATCCTCTTTTCGCATTGCCAAAATGATTTGATAGCGGAAGTATTTTCGATTGAAGGTAAATTACTGATGCGGAAAGTTATTCCTGCACAATCTTCGCAGACAATTTCGAAACAGGAATTTGGTGCCGGAACTTATCTGGTTCAGATTTCCGATTCAAAAAACGCTTTATATAAGGTTGAACGAATAGTTTTCTACTAAGTGGTTTTTTCTATTTGAATTTCATTCCTTATCATCGCTTCAGAAGGATGAAACAATAATGAAAAAATTTCTACTTGCCTTTTTTCAATTTTTGCTTTTTACCACTCTTATTTTTTCGCAAGAGGTTTCGGGAATCCTGCTGGATAAACAGAATGGAGAGGCACTGATTGGCGCTACCGTTTCGGTAAAAGGAACAGCTACCGGCACCGCTACAGATGTTGACGGGAAGTTTCAGCTCAAGATAACGCAACAGCCCCCCTTCATCCTTTTGTTTTCGTACATCGGTTATACATCACAAGAAATAGAAATTAAAACCGTTGCCGATTTAAAGCGGTCGTTCAATATTAAGTTAGGTACGGAAGAGAAAATTCTGAAGGATGTAGAAATTGTTGATTCCCGTATTACGCAAAAACAAAAGGAAAGTCCGCTTACTGTGGAGAGTATGGGTTTGCAAGCCATAAAGCAAACCGCCTCTTCTACTTTTTATGAAGGGCTTGGTTCGCTGAAGGGAGTGGATATGACGGCCGCATCGTTGGGCTTTGTTATCATTAATACGAGGGGGTTCAATTCTACCTCACCGGTGCGGTCACTGCAATTATTAGATGGTGCCGATAACCAGGCACCAGGGTTGAATTTCAGTGTGGGTAATTTTGCCGGGGCTACCGAAATTGATATTCAGAAAGTGGATTTGATTGTTGGCGCTTCTTCTTCTATGTATGGGCCGAATGCTTTCAACGGGGTAATTAATATGCAAACCAAAAATCCTTTTTACTACAACGGGCTTACTGTTTTTGTAAAAGGTGCAGAGCGCAATTTGTTTGAAGGTGCGCTGCGTTACGCCAAAGTTTTCAAGAATAAAAATAACACCGACAAGTTTGCCTTTAAAGTAAACTTCAGTTATCTGCGGGCAGATGACTGGGTGGCTGATAATATGTCCGCTTCTACAAAATCGTGGCAACCCACTACCAACCCCGGAGGGTATGATGCCGTGAACCGGTATGGCGATGAATTGCTGACTAAAGAAGTCAACAACTATGATAACTCTTATTTCAACAGGGAGTCACCAGGGCTGAAACAATTTTTCAGAACAGGATATTTGGAAAAAGATTTGGTGAATTATAATACGCGAAACATTAAAGCAAATGCTTCGTTGCATTACAAGCTTACCGATAAGATTGAAGTGAAAGCCGCTTACAATTTCGGAACCGGTACTACCGTTTACCAGGGCGATAACCGCTATAGTTTAAAAGGGCTTTTATTTCAGCAGGCTAAACTGGAAATTTCTCAGCCCGATAAATTTTTTATTCGCGCTTATACCACCATGGAGAATTCGGGTAATTCGTACGATGCTGTTTTTACAGCTTTGAAATTGCAGGAGTTTGCCAAGACCGATGACCAATGGCGGAATTATTATTCAAGCTTTTGGAACAGCGGCAGTGCAGGAATTCCATCGCCCAAATCGCGTGTTCGAAACCTGCCCGGGTTTCCGGCCTACAATATTCTCTGGATAAGTAAATACGATTCTATTAATGCCGTAGCTAATTCGGTGCTGGCAACGTATCACGATTCACTAACGGTTTGGCATGAAATGGCGCGCAACTATGCCGATACCGCTACCGGTCTTTTTGGCGGGCGTGCCATGCCAATGCCCGGAACACCTCTTTTCGATTCGGTTTTTAACGATATTATTTCCCGCACAGCATTCGAGCAATACGGAACTTTGTTTTACGACCGCTCTAAATTAGTGCATGTACAGGGCGAGTATCATTTTACACCCAAACTGAAAGGGGCAGAGAAACCCTTTATGGATATAACTGCCGGTGCCAGTTTCAGAATGTATTTTCCCGATTCGCGCGGAACTATTTTCAGCGATACAATGGTAAGAACCTATGCGCTCGATTCTTCGGGAAACATTCTCAAAGATGTTTCGGGGAATTATATCGTGCTCAATTCATACCGCAAAAAAATAAGAAATTGGGAAGTAGGCGCCTACCTCAGTTTGTCAAAGAAATTTGATTTCGGAAAAGACAATAAACATTCTTTCATTATTACAGCTACCTGCCGCGTAGATAAAAATCAAAACTTCCCTTTTATTGCCACTCCTGCAGCCTCGCTGGTTTATTCCTTTAATAATAAGCACACCATCCGGTTGTCGTTTGCATCGGCTATCCGGAACCCTACTTTGCAGGACCAGTACCTGTATTATAATGTGGGGCGGGCTCTATTGATTGGAAACTTACACGGGTTCGATTCGCTGGTTACCATAGAATCGTTGAGAGATTATCTGAACAGTCCAAGTCCTACCGATTCGATGCTGCATTATATTAACGTGCCCAAAGTGCGCCCCGAAAAAGTGCAGAGTTTAGAACTGGGTTATAAGGGGGTAATTGCCAACAAACTTTTTATAGATGGCAGTGCGTATGTAAGTTTCTATAAATATTTTTTGGGATATCAGATTGGCGCCACGGTGCAGCAGTATGGTGTTACCAAGCAGCCCAAGCAAGTGTACAGGGTAGCGGCTAACTCGCCCGACCTTATTATGACATACGGAGTTTCGGTGGGCTTTAATTATTTCTTTATCCGCAATTTTTCGCTGAACGGAAATTACAGCTGGAACAAAATAAATCTGAGAGGCTCTGTTGACCCTATCATACCGGCTTACAACACACCGGAGCATAAATTTAATGTAGGTGTTAACGGCAGCAATTTAAAAATTGGAAAGGCGAAGGGCCTTGGCTTTAACCTTACTTATAAATGGATTAATGGTTTTGAGTTTGAAGGCTCTCCGCAGTTCACCGGTTCTATTCCTACCTACTCGCTGCTCGATGCGCAGATTAACTGGGACATAAAAAGTATTTACACCACTTTTAAATTAGGCGGCTCTAACTTGGTTTCGAAACGGAATTATCAGGCGTATGGCGGACCGGGAATTGGCAGAATGATTTATGCTTCTATTCTTATTGATATTGATTCGGAAACCCTGAAAAAGGGTTACGATAAGGTGAAGACGAAGTGGTAAAACCCATAAACTCCTAAACGGAACTACCCCCAAACCCCCTAAAGGGGGCTTAACAGCCAAAGGCAAGTCTGCCTGTTATTGAATAGTCATTGGCTGACCATTCAAATTTACGATAATGTAATTTGATAAATGAGAGCTCTCACGAAGGCTTGACAGAGAAAATATTGTTTTTTTCTTTTGCCCGCAACACTAACAAAAGGTATGTCTTATCTATCATTCTTTGCATGGCACATCGCCCTACACGGGTCGCGTATCGCCTGCCGCCAGTCATCGGTCGCCTTCCGCGGGTCACGCATCGCCTTCCGCCAGTCATTGGTCGCCCTCCGCGGGTCACGCATCGCCTTCCGCCAGTCATTGGTCGCCCTCCGCGGGTCACGCATCGCATTCCGCCAGCCATCGGTCGCCCTCCGCGGGTCACGCACCGCCTTCCGCCAGCCATCGGTCGCCATCCGGAGGTCACGCATCGCCTTCCGCCAGTTGGCGGGAGAATGCTTTTTGGGGCGATTAGAGGCAAAAAACACGTTTTTTCATATTGGATATTTGCAACAAATTTAAAGACAGCATAAAATAAAATAAATGACTTCTGTCATTTATTGGCCGTACCATACTTTATTAGAAGGCAAGAAAGTTTCTCAATCATTATGTCCATTTGCCGACATCAGTGACACATGCCGCTAACATCGGGCTAAATGAAATGGCGCGGGAAGTCATAAGCGTTAAGTTTCCCTACGCTGTCCTGAGTCTGACGGAAAGCTTGAGCAAGGGGACTCAGGACTTTGCGATAAAATAAAAACCAAGTGGTAAATAATTTTCCGGTTGGGAAAATTAATAGTTATTTCACATCTCATTTCTACTAACTAAAACTTATTGCTATGAAAAATTTTTTACAAATTTCTGTAATTGCCGCCCTGCTTATGTCGGTTACAGCCACACAAGCACAGGTTCGCTACTTAGATGAAGTATTTACCAATGTGCAGGTAGATACCGGTATTACTTATGGTCAGAATTATGAATTCTTTTCCGGCTTCCAGGCACTTAAGCCGCTCATCATGGATGTTTACCGACCGGTGGGCGATACAGCTACTAACCGTCCGGTAATTTTACTCTCACACAATGGTTCTTTTCTTCCCGAAATTCTGACCCACGCATTAATTGGTTTATGCTTTAGCGGAAGACAGGATTCATCAACGGTTGAAATGTGCAAGCGTTTTGCGCGCAGAGGTTATGTTGCTGTTTCTTTCGATTATCGGTTAGGATGGAGTGCAACATCAAATGAGCAGATTGCCCGTACTAAAACAATTATTCAGGCGGTGTACCGTGCTATGCAGGACGCAAAAACATTGGTGCGTTATTTCAAAAATGATTATGCCAATAACAGCAACTCGTACGGTATCGATACTTCTAAATTTGTTATTGGCGGAACTAATTCAGGCGCGTATGTGGCTTTGGCTTGCAGCGCGTTGAACGATACCAACGAACTTCACGCTTTAAAATTTGTAGACGTGAACGGCCCTTTTATTAAGCAGGATAGCATTGGTGACTTTGATGGTTTTGGCGGCATTCAGAACCATGATAATTATCCGGGCATCTCCTCAAAATTCCAATGTGTTCTCTCATTGGGTGGAGCGGTAGGCGATACCTCATGGATTCAGGCAGGAGAAACTCCTATTCTCGCTTTTCACGGAGTACAGGAAACGAGCACAAAATATAACACCGGTATTGTAAATACCTCTACCGGTCAAGCAGTAATTGAAGTAAGTGGTTCCGGTGATTTTATGCCTTATGTTGATGCTTTAGGTAACAACAATGTATTTAAGCCAAATAATTTTTCTCAGGGACCGCCTAACAGAAATGGAGTTGGAACAATAACCACTCCTATCGAAGGTCTCTATCCTTTCTACGGAAAGAAATTTGAGCCATGGAATTGGTATGATACCGCTTGCTATAATAATTCGCCAAACATGTTAGGTCTGAATCCCGGTTCTTCGAAAGTGACCGGAAATCTTTACATAGATACTATCATGGGCTATGCAGCACCTCGATTATACAAATTGCTGATTAACCCAACTTTTGTAGGACCTTCAGGAATTAATGAGATAGGTGAAAATACAGGTTTGCTATTATTCCCTAACCCTGCATCAACCGAGTTGAATGTATCGGTTAATTCAAATATGAAACCGATATCCAACATTTGCCTGTTCGATATTACCGGCAGATTAACGAAAGAAATTACACAGGTAAATTCGTTCACACAAAATATAGATGTAAGCGGAATGGGCAATGGCATTTACATTATTTCCATAAAGCTGACAGACGGATCATCCGGAACACGAAGAGTAGTTATTGAAAAATAATAAAAGACTTTAAACGAGTTATAAAAACAGCGTAGAAGAGTTTCTGCGCTGTTTTTATTTTAAGGGTTGTGTAATTGTTTTTAAGCTCGTTCATCAATATCATTAACGCATCAGTGTATTTTGATTTTCAACTTTTGCTGACAGCGCAAATAATGTTTACTTCACACTCACCTAAAAAATAAACGCCCATAAGTATGAGAAAACTTTTACTCTTCGCAGCATTCATAGCTACAGCATTTAGAACGCAGGCACAAACCCGCTACTTAGATGAAGTGTTCACCAACGTGCAGATAGACACCAGCATCACTTATGCTCAGAATTACGAATTCTTCTCGGGCTTCGGTTCCCTTCAACCTTTAATTATGGATGTTTACCGTCCCGCAGGCGATACAGGCACACATCGACCGGTTGTTTTGCTTTCTCACAACGGTTCTTTTCTTCCGGAAATACTTACAACCAACTTAGCAGGATTGTGTTTCAAGGGTCGTAAGGATTCTTCCACTGTAGAAATGTGTAAACGTTTTGCGCGCAGGGGTTATGTGGCGGTTTCATTTGATTATCGTTTAGGTTGGAGTGCAACATCTACTGACCAGATAACCCGGACAAAAACAATTATTCAGGCTGTTTACCGCGCCATGCAGGATGCAAAATCATTGGTGCGTTATTTCAAAAATGATTATGCCACTAACAGTAATTCGTGGGGTATTGATACGGGTAAATTTGTAATAGGAGGAACTAATTCGGGAGCATACGTAGCATTAGCTTGCGGTGCGCTGAACGATACCGCAGAACTTTTCAATCTTAAATTCTTGGATAGCAACGGTTCGTTTATTAAACAGGATACACTTGGAAATTTTGACGGCTTTGGCGGTGTGCAGAATCATGATAACTATCCGGGCATTTCTTCGCGCTTCGAATGTGTGCTCTCACTTGGTGGCGCTGTAGGCGATACATCGTGGATTCAGGTTGGCGAGCCACCGGTAATTGCTTTTCAGGGATTGAATGAAATCGGCACACCATATAACACCGCTATCGTTACCACCACTACCGGTCAACCGGTAATTGAAGTAAGCGGCTCAGGAGATTTTATGCCTATTGTAGAAGCCAAAGGAAACAACAATGTATTTAAGCCAAACAGTTTCCAGCAAGGGCCTCCTAATAAAAATGCACTCGGTGTTCAAACTACTTCTATCGAAGGGCTTTATCCTTTTTATGGACAATATTTTGAGCCTTGGAACTGGTATGATCCTAACTGCTTTAGCCTTTCCCAACAAATGCAAACTCTAAGTGACCCGAGTAACTCTGCAAACTGGGCAAGCCCAAGTAAAGCATCGCGCTACATTGATACCGTAATGGGTTATACGCTTCCACGGCTGTACAAATTATTAATTGACCCATTGTTTACCAACTGGAACGGCATTCAGGAAATAAATGAAAATCTGCAGGTGAGTTTGTTCCCGAATCCCGCATCTTCTGAATTGAACGTATCTATCAGCACCGAGCATAAACCAATTTCAACAATTCGCCTGTTTGATGTAACCGGAAGAACTGCGAAAGAAATAACGCAGGTAAACGCATTCACAAAAACGATAGATGTAAGCGGATTGAATAACGATATCTACATTCTTTTTATTACACTTACAGACGGAACAATCACTACGCGAAGAGTTGTGATTGAAAAGTAAGCTAAACCGAAACAATTATTTTCATTACCATAAAACAATCGCTCAACATTATGAAAAGAATAACTCTATTCCTTTTACTCTTGACTTTTTCGTTCGGAAAAACATTTGCGCAATGCACCGAAGTCAACCAACCCAAAGTTCTTTTGGTGGGCGATAGCTGGGCATGGTTCATGAATACCGATGGAACCATCAATAATGTTTTTAAAACATGGGGCTTTTCTAACTACAAATTTGTTTGCAACGCTACGCTCGCTGTAAACGGAGCCGACACCAAAGATTTTATTATGCCCGGTGCCGAAGCAGAAATTTTAAACCAGCTAACCTTAAACCCAACTATTGAAGTAGTGCATTTGAGCATTGGCGGAAACGATTTCTTGGGCGACTGGAATGTAAACATGACACAAGCCCAAACCGATTCATTAACCGATAATGTTTTTGTACGCCTCGATTCAATTATCCGATTTATAAAAATTTGCAAACCAGGTATTAAAATATTATGGAGCGGCTATTGCTATACCGATTTTAAAGAGGTAATCACCAATTTCATTGCTCCTACTTCGCATCCCTTTTACAGCACATGGCATGGCATGGGCGACCCGGATTTTATCCAAATCAATACCCTGCAAAATAGTATCTCCGATAAAATTACTGCGTATTGCGCAGCAACCACCGATGTATATTTTGTAAATGCAACCGGACTTATGCAATATGAATATGGACAGGCAAGTCCTTTACAAGGCGGTATGTCTCCTACCGGTACGTATGCTGCACATACGGCTCCACTTCCGTTGGGCTATCCTAACTATCCTTCTCCTTCCGTTTCCATGCGCGATTACGGCATTACCAAAGATTGCTTTCACCTTTCAGCCGAAGCTTACCGTTATTTAGTTGGCTATCACACACAAAAATTCTATCATAAATTGTTGATGGATGATTTGTATTTGCTGTCTGATAGCAATCAAACAGGCACCGTTTCTTCGCAAGGCAATACTTCCACTTCACTTTATCTGGGTGAATCTGGTGGAGAACAATTTGCTACGGTGCTCGCGTTCAACACAACGGCTATGGCCGATACTACCTTAAAAAGAGCAAGCATATTCTTAAGAAGAAACAGTTTAACGGGAACCAATCCGGTAAGCGGAGCAATTGAAGTGAAAATGAAAAGCGGAAACTTTGGAACAACTGTGAATGTGGAAGCAGCAGATTTTGTAGCCACCGGTGATGCTACCGGCAATCCGTGTCCGTTCGGTTCTTATGCAGCGGATGGCGATTGGGTTCGGTTAGATTTACCTGCATCTATTTTATCGCATATAAATCATACTGCCGCCACACAGTTTATTATTTCAGCGCCAGGTTTTACAGGTGGCAAAGTAAATTACAATAATTCAGCTGATCCAGATTTTGCACCGGTACTTAACCTGGCTTATGGTGCAACTCCAAATGGAATTAAGGAAACTACCATTAAAGACTTTAATGTGTATCCGAACCCAACTACCGGTTTACTGACCATCGAAAATGGTACAGAAGTTATTACACATGTAGAAGTAACAAATCTGCTTGGCGAAGTTGTTCTTCAACCGCAAATACAGCAGAGCACGATCAACATTTCTTCACTCTCCACAGGAATGTATTTGCTGAACATTACAACTAAGAATTGCAAGAGTTCGCAAAGAATATTTAAAGACTAAACCCTAAATCCCCTAAATGGGACTTTGAAAAGCCGTTTCATGAATTTGGAACGGCTTTTCTTTTTGTATTTCATTTTCGAATTATCACATTCGCACATTCTCAAATTTGAATTATGTCTCCACTCGCACGTAAAGTTGTCGGCACTTGGTTGTTCCTTGGTTGTTGCATGGTTTTTTTTCAGGTGCTGGTTGGTGGTGTAACGCGGCTAACAGAATCTGGATTATCCATCACGCAATGGAAGCCGCTGAAAGGAATTGTTCCTCCGCTCAACGAGCAGGAATGGAATGCCGATTTTGAACTCTACAAACAGAAAGTGCAGTACAAAACCATCAACGAGGGAATGACGTTGGGTGAATTCAAATGGATTTTCTTTTGGGAATACTTTCACCGCTTCTGGGCGCGCTTTATGGGTTTTGTTTTCATCATTCCATTTGCATTTTTTGTTTTAAAAGGATGGCTCGACAAAAATTTTTTCCGGAAAATAGGAGTGCTCTTTTTATGGGGTGGATTGATTGGTATTTACGGATGGATAATGGTGAAAAGCGGATTGACCGGCATGTTTGTTCCACCGGTTCATTTGAGTATTCACTTAGTGCTTGCTCTTAGCTTATTCGCTTATCTGGTTTACATGACGCTTTCTGTTTACCGAGGGCACGACAGTTGGCAGTTGGCAGTTGACGGTTCGCAGTTAATACAACTCAGAAGATTGTCGGTAGCAATTTTGATTGTGTTATTTCTTCAAATTTTCCTCGGGGGAATTGTTTCGGGAATGAAAGCCGGTTTAGCTTATCCTACCTGGCCCGATATGAACGGACAAATAATTCCATCAGCACTTTATCAATTGCAGCCAAGCACAGTTGGCTTCACGCAATACAATGCACAGGATTTTTGGGGAAGAACTTTTATTCAGTTTACTCACCGATTTTCTGCTTACACGCTTGTAGTGCTTGTGGTAGTTTTCTTTTTCAAAAGCAGAAATATTACTGCGGATAAGTTTTTCAAACTTGGTTTAAATCTGTTTCCTGTAATTGTTTTGTTGCAGGCTGCTATCGGAATAATTACTGTGCTGAAATGCGTAGGTAAGATTCCGGTATTCTATGGTGTGCTTCATCAGGCTGGAGCAATGCTTTTAATCGCAGCAACCGTTTTTGTTATTTTCCACCTTACAAAACCCGAAACAAAATAAGGCATGACTGATTCCAACAAACAAAATCTCTGGCTTCGTTACGGAATTATCATTGTTGCATCCCTTGGTTATTTTGTCGATATCTACGACCTCATTCTTTTTAATGTAGTAAAGAAGGAAAGTCTGATGGCGGTGATGCAAAACGCCACGGCAGAAGAAATAAAGAACAATGGCTTGTTTCTTTTCAATATGCAGATGATAGGTATGTTGGCTGGCGGTTTGCTCTGGGGAATTCTGGGAGACAAACGTGGACGGCTTTCTGTTTTGTTTGGCTCTATTCTTCTTTATTCAGTTGCCAATATTGCGAATGCTTTTATTACTACAATCCCAATGTATGCGCTCGTTCGGGTAATTGCAGGTATAGGTTTAGCTGGTGAACTTGGCACCGGAGTAACACTGGTTACCGAAACCATGCACCGCGAAAAGCGCGGTTACGGAACTATGATTATTGTTTCGTTTGGTGCGCTCGGTGCGGTGCTTGCGGCATTTGTTGGCGCATGGGGAGATTCATTGAGTATGTGGTTTGGAAGCCTTATTGGGCAACCGGTAGCTAAATGGCAGGCGGCTTATATAGTTGGTGGAATTCTCGGCTTACTTTTATTGTTGCTCCGAATAGGAACTGTTGAATCGGGCATGTTTAAAACTGTCTTACAATCGGAAACAAAGCGAGGAGATTTCTTTCATTTGTTCAAAAACAAAGAGCGGACAACAAAATATATTAAATGCATTTTGGTTGGTTTGCCCATTTGGTTTATTGTAGGAATTATTGTTGCCAATGCTGAATTGATTTGGGGCAAAGAACTGGCCGTGCAGGGCACGGTAGAGAATGGGTTTGCGGTGATGTATTCATATATCGGGTTAAGCGTGGGTGATTTTTTTAGTGGGATTTTAAGCCAGATTTTGCGAAGCCGAAGAAAAGTGGTGATGCTTTATATCAGCTTTTGTGTGGCAGCGGTTATTTACTTTTTCTTTTTTGCGCACGGCATTTCGCTTAACGGATTTTATTTTCTGTGCTTTTTGCTAGGTGCGGCCACCGGTTTCTGGGCTTTGTTTGTAACTATAGCGGCTGAACAATTCGGAACAAATATCCGCTCCACCGTTACGAATACAGTGCCGAATTTTGTGCGCGGCTCGGTGCCGTTGATTACTTGGTCTTTTCAATCGTTAGTTGCATTGGCTTTCGGAAATATTATGAGTGCTTTTATAGTAGGTATGGTTTGTATGGCCCTTTCGTTTTGGGCAACGTATCATTCGCAGGAAACGTTTTCGAAAGATTTGGATTATACGGAATAGCCTTAGGGTAAGCTAAAACACCATTTTTAACAGGCCAAACATTTTTTTGGCAAAGGGCGGGATGTTTTTACTTTCGCACCACATTTAAAACCAAAAAGACATGTCAAACATTGCAGAAAGAGTAAAAAAAATTATCGTAGATAAGTTGGGTGTTGAAGAAAGCCAGGTTACCCCGGAGGCTAGCTTTACGAACGACTTGGGCGCTGATTCGTTAGATACGGTTGAGCTGATTATGGAATTCGAAAAGGAATTCAACATCTCTATTCCAGACGAACAGGCAGAAACCATCGGTACGGTTGGGCAGGCCATCGAATATTTAGAGAAAACTGTAACTAAATAATAGTTTTTAAACAAACTAAATGTGTTTGAATTAATTGCTTGATGATCATTTGAGTTCTATAACTATAGATAACTAAAATTAGAGTGATAAAAGTTTTAATAATCAACAAATAATATAAGTATTAGATTATTAAATTTTAAAACATAAAAGCAATATAAACAATTTGATTAATCTTCAAAATTAACTGCAAAA
>CAIYOV010000129.1 GCA_903927935.1 uncultured Bacteroidota bacterium
ATGAGAATATTAAAGCGGAGGAACTAAAGATCGAATTTAGCGCAGCCCTTAGTGGCGCAAAACTTCCTGAACTCGAAGAGGGCAAAGGAATTATTATGAAATTCCTCGAATTCGATTTGGCTTTTTGGCAAAGATTAATCCTACTGAATATAGATAGTGATGTTCCTGTTAGAAAGCCATATAAAGATGGCTTTTCAATATCTTACAATTATATGCTTTTGCTTCCCTTCTTTCAATGGCTTGCTCCTCATCTATTTCCTAAATACGAAGACAAACGGGTAAATGCGGAAACCTATAACAAAGTTGTTGTTGAGCGTATGAAAAGCTTTGTAGAAGGTAAAATTTCGTAGTCATTATAATCCGGAAGAAGTTTTGTGCCCCACCGTTTTCCCTTCCGGATTTGTAGTCCCTCAAAATTTCTTCCCAGGCGAATGACTAGTTTCTTCGCGGCATGAATTTACAACAAAAAATATTCGCAGAATTTGCAAGGCTTAATCAGAAAATCGACCGGCTTAACTCGATTGTTAGCCAGCTGCCGACCACACATAACACCAATCTGGGTGATTGGATAGATGAACTTCAAACCCGCGAGCTTCTCCATAGGGGAGCCACTTCTTTGTGGGGCTTAAGAAAGACTAAGAAACTGAAATCAAAAAAAATGGGCAACCGCATCTACTACAGTAGGCAATCGATTATTGACCTTTTAGAAGGGAAAAGCAAAAAACAACTATAAATATGGAAAAGAGACAACGATCTAAACGAACGTACCCTGAAAGGGATTGTGAAAACACGGATTGCGCTTTTGAACAGCGATTTATTCCTCACGACAGGCGGCAGAAGTTTTGTTGCGAACAGTGTAGGATCAATTTTTATAATGACCAGCGGCATAAAGACAATAAAACCATCTTCAAGAACGAGAAGAGTTTACGGCAATTTGATAAAAGTCTTGAAAAAATTTATAAAGCGTTTGTAAATAGCGATGGTTATTGCCAGGTCTGGAAAGGAATTTTTAGCTATGAGGGGATAAATGTAAGCTTATTGGTCCAGGAGCAACAAAACTCAACCACTGGTGGTAAGGTGAAATGGTTCTATAAATATGGAACTGAGCTGCACCCTAAGGACCCCAATTATTTTATAATTCATAAAAAACAAATAAAATGAGCGAATTTAAAGACTACTCTCTTCCGGAGTTATACGGAAACACAAGTCAGGGGCCTCAAAACCCCACTCAGGTAAACTGGAAATCGGTAGCAATATATGGTGGTCTTGCAATTGGAACCGCTGTTGTATTTGCGCTGGTAATAAACCATGCAATGGATGCTCAGATGAGGCACTGGTGTCTACACTCTGAAAATCTGAACCAGCGGTACATAGAGGCTATTGAAAAGCAGGAAGCACGCATCGCGAAGCTGGCTGTTCAGGTTTCAACCGGTGCCGCAAAATGGGACCCAGAAAAAGAGGTACTGGTGGAGAATTCAATGAAAGCTTAAAATCCTCAATATGGAACCGGTGACAGAAACCGACAAAGCTGAAAAGGAGAAGAAAGATACGTGCCCAAAGAAAATTTGGGATAACCACTTTGGCAAGGCAGGCATAACAGCATTGAGTATACTTGGCATTGCCCTATTTATAGGGGGCTTGTTCAAGGTGGGGGAGTTTACGATGAACTCCTATAAAGATTTCCGGGATGCTATCAGGCGTTAGCCGGATAAGCCGACTGTAGTTTCTCCTAATTACTTCTCCTAATTTATTTCATATATTGGTGTGTATCCTTAACGTTCCGACATTCAATAAAATTGCCCCCTTTCAAGTAAAATGTTTAGCCCACGAACTGACCAGAGGCTATTCCTCGAATCGTTACGAACGGTTCATTGAATTTTTGAACAATGCACAGGTTGATTTGAATCCGCATACTTTGCTTTCAGAAATCCGCTTTCTCATGGGGCAATTTTGGCTGATGAAGTAGGATTGGGTAAAACTATTGAAGCCGGTATTTTGCTCTCGCAAAGATGGGTAGAGAGTAGATGCAATCTTTTAATTATTGTTCCTTCCAAACTTCGCAAACAATGGAGTCAGGAATTGCAGGAGAAATTTTTTCTGCCATCCATCATCATGAAGAACGCTTCACTGAAAGCAGAATTGAAAAAGAAAAACTTCAATCCGGTTGAACAGAAAAATAATCTTGTCATTTGGTCTTATCATTTTGCTCGTAAGCATTCGGGTCGGGTATCTATAGCTATTGATGTATGTTGATATTGATAGATAGAGATAGATAAGGATAGATGAATATCGATACATATTGATACGTATGTATTTCTACTGGGAATTGGGTAAGGAAACGCTAGAAATACTTCTTATTGGTCTATGAAATACGATTGGCGATTTGGGTTCTCAAGTTTTCCGGCTCTAAAAATTCAACATCAGGACCAAAACAGTGAATCCTCAAATAATACTCTCCTTTTGACCATTCACAATGACGTTTCTCCATTGCTTAACCTAATCTTTGTTTTGTCTTTGGAGAAGGTGTTGTATTCCGTAACCATTGATTGTATATACCTCTTGTTTACAGCGGCACTCAAGTAATCATCCGAAACAATTGCAAAGTCTCCGGTAGTAAAAATTTCCTTTTCGGCCTATTCCTATAACACCACTAAGTAAAGTTTCATATTTCTTTAAGTTTCTTTAAAACCCGCTCTGGTGGCGGGTTTTAATTTTTAGCTCTCTTCAGGTTAAAGATATGATGTTATCATGTCTTGTATTTTGGAAATGAGCGCAGCCCAGTATAATTAACTCAATGGCATTATTTCTAAAATATGCATATTCTTACTTTTGAAAATTATCATCATAATGAAATACAATATTTGCTTTTTACTTATTGCTGCATTTTTCTCAAAGTGTATTACAGTAACAGCGCAAACCTGGCAATACTACAACCCAACATTCAGCATTGATTTGAATGCAATATATGTTCTTGGTCCCGGAGCTATTGCGGCAGGCGGAGGGCAGGAGTCTAATGACTCCTTTCAAGTCATGGTTCACTCTGATGACTATGGACAATCATGGGTGGAAAATGAACATGACGACTTTGCCCCCTGGAATAAATCCATTGCTTTCTCTGACCTTGTAAACGGCTTTGGTGTGGGCAATGACGGCCGGATTATTCAAAGCAACGATGGCGGACTTCACTGGGGCTTTGCCACCTATCCGGTTAACAGAGACTTTAATAAAATAGTAAACGTAAATGCTCAAACCTATTTTATTGCAGGAGGTAACCGGAGCAACGACTCGATTCAAACTATAGTAAAAACTACCGATGGCGGAGCAAACTGGGTGGTTGTTTACGACCAGCCGGGACCATGGTTAAAATCTATATTTTTTACCGATACACTCCATGGCATAGCCGTAGGCGATAGTGGAGTGATTCTTAAAACCACGAACGGAGGCAGTGTATGGACACCGGTAAGTGCACCGGTTCAGAGAGATTTTAATGGAATTGAATTTATCAATGCCGATACCGGGTATATAGTAGGCGGCAACACGAACCACCGGACGATACTTAGAACCGACAATGCAGGATTAAACTGGACTGTAGTAACAGATGTAATCGGTAGCATTCTGAACGACATATCAATTGCAGACTCAACGATAGCTTACGCAGTAGGTGACAGTGCCACGGTGCTGAAGACAATAGACGGAGGATTAAACTGGACACCGCAGG
>CAIYOV010000130.1 GCA_903927935.1 uncultured Bacteroidota bacterium
AGGAATAGAGTTAGTTCCAGAAAAAGGTAAATTCTTAGTAATAAGGGGGTGCTTTTTGCTTGGGAGATTATAGGGCAATTCAATTATATATAGAAATTTATCCATCTGAACTATGAATGAGGTATCTTCTGTTCTATGAATAATAGGGAAGACCGCCGCATATTTCCTTATCAAGCAAAAAATCTACCTGCTAAACTTCACCAACCGAACTGGCATTGTTGCCGGTAAAACACCCATTTTCAAAGCAATGCGTTGTCCTCTTTCGCCTGCAAGGAAGGATGCAAATCCGGTTGCAAGTCCAACACGACCTTCAACATTGATGGAATACACTCCCAGGGGGAATGAATATTTTTTTAAGGCGATGTTTGCAAGATAGGGTTTATAGAAAAACCCACCGTGTTCAGAAGTGTCCGAGGGTGATACTTCAACAACCCGAATGGTTGAAAGGAAGGCAGTCCCGGTTGAATCATCACCATCGCTAATCCATTGCAGGTTGATGAATCCTAACGCATTCTTATCAGAGGCTACTTTTTCTATGACTCCCTTGCACGAATTTCCGATTGTGATATTCGGATTAGTTATTTTTTTATTGGGTAATGTGTCATAAAAATAGCGCACGATACCTGATTTATTACCATCAAACACAAGATTTACTTTATTAGCATTTCTTGATTTTGGACTTAGTTCGTTCCACTTTGTGGCTTTGTGGGATAATAAATCAAATATATTCTCAATCGAGAGTAAAGTGTCGGTATTAGCAGGATTAACAATCAATGCAACTCCCTCTGTTGCCAGGTGGTTTATATAGGGTGTATGCAGTTTTTTATTGAAAAAATCTTTTTCTTCTTTGTTTGGTTCTCTTGAAGCCAGTACAAAGAATATGGAATCTTTAACTAAACGGGAGAACAATTCACTTTCATCGTAATAGGAAACATCGATATGCGCTTCAGGATAGAGTGCGTGGAAAGCTTCTATCCAGGCAGAAACGAGTGGTTTAATATTATTGTCCGCGGCAATTTTAATTGTGCCTGTTGTGGGAGTATCTTCAGAGTGTTGACCGGGAGCATTATTGCAGGATGAAAGAATGAATAGCGTGGGAAGTAAGAACAAAAAAAGTTTAAGAAGTGCCGTCATCCTCTTCATAAGAGTCATCCTTTTTAATTGTAAAGTCAGATTTTATATCCATCAGCAGACGATAAACTCTGAACAGACCATAAATGATTAATACAACAGCGAGCAACTGTTGCGCGAAAGGCGGGAGGTTTTCAAATCGTGCACCTGCAACAATGAGTAAAACTCCCACCCCGATATAAATCAACGCCATTAAACCAGCGAAGGCGCGTGAAACTGCGCTCCACATTGGCTTTATTGTAATTTGAACTGAATAGGAACAATAACCTGAACAAGCACCGGACGACCATTTTGCTTTCCGGGATTCCATTTAGGCATCATTTTCGTAACGCGGATTGCTTCTTCATCGCATCCCGCGCCAATACCTTTTGCAATTGAGGATTGAGTAACATTACCATCCTTACCAACAACAAACTGGACGAAAACTTTTCCTTCAACACCCGCACGGCGGGCAATTTCAGGATACTTAACATTTGTTGCAAAGAATGCCAGGAGAGCATCCTGTCCACCGGGGAAGGTTGGCATTTCTTCCACAAACTTGAAAACCTCTACTTTTTCCTCGACCGGTTTTCCACCGTTCGGATCGGAATTAGCATCAGGTAAAGTCATTTCATCAAGATTGATAGAAGTCGGGTCGGCGGTTTGAGTCGTTTTTCCTACTTCTTTGTCTTCTTTCGGAGCTTCATACGCCACTTTAACTTCTTCATCTGCCTTAATAACCGGGGCAACATATTCATAAGTTGACTTGACAATTTGCTCTTTTGGTTTCTCGATGATTTTTTCTTCCAGGTCTTTTTCTTTTTCTAATTTACCGAGATCAACTTCACGATTAGTGAGGACTTCAAGATTCTCTCTCTTTCCGGTCATTTCCTTAATGATATTGAATATCAGGGGAGAACTAATGCTCAGAATGAAAGTTAACCCCGCACCCATAACCGCGTATGTTAAAAACCGGGCATAGGCTTTGCGTAATACGTACGCGCCATATTCTTTATTTTTATGTTCAAAGACGATATCGTTAAGATCGGCTTGCATAGTTGAGGCAGCGTTTACTGCCGGTGTTGTAGTTTTCATTGCAATGCTCTCTCTCTATAAGTTAGAATCTTTGATAAACTGCTTCTCATCTTCAGTTACGTCAACAAGAAACACGGAACTTGTCTTAATCGATGTAATATTTATTTCATCGAGAATATCAACTATGTTTTTATAGTTGGCATCGTCAAGAGCTTTGATAAAAACAAAAAGTTCATCACCGCGTCGTTTCTTTTCGCCAAGCAGAATTCTTCTTACGCCTTCAGAAGAATAATCAGTTACTTTAAGCTCAGGTTTTTCTGTTTTTGAGAACATACCCGAATAATAGTATACCTTGTTTTGGTCGCCAAGAATGACGTTCAAAGACGAGGACTGTTTAACTGCCGGTACATCTTTTGGTTTATCGGTTTTATCATTTTTCGAGGGCCATTTAACTTCCATCGTCTGGGGTTTGCTAAACGTGGTGGTTAACATAAAAAATGTAACCAGCAAGAATCCAAGATCAACCATAGGAGTCAAATCGACTCTGGTGGACATCTTCTTGGATTTTTTTCCACCTTTGTGTTTTCCGCCGCCTTTGGAGGAGGTATCGAGTTCAGCCATTTTTCATTCTCCTTACTGGGGTTTAGCTTCGAGGTTGGTGATGAAATAATATTTCAACTCATCAGCATCCTGAAGAGCATCGATCACTTTTTTGAAGAGAGTATAGGGAGCCTTAGAATCGCCTCTGAACGCAATCTTGGAAGGTTCCCCTTTTATTCCTGATTCGAGGGCTTTCTTTCTGTCAAGAATTCTTGTCCAGTAAGTAAGAACTATTAAATCCGAAGTTTTCTTATCTCCTTCAAGGATAGTGACGGTAGTGTCCAAACCGGTATCGAATTTTTCTGTCTTGCCGTCAGGGTATCTGACAAGAATGTCTTTACCGTCTTTTTCTACCTGGCTTTTAATTTGTTCCCGCGTTTCAGCAGGAATTTGCAGCCAATAGGTCAGGCGGGCTAAAGACACATCAACATTTGACTCAAGCGAAAATTCTCTCACGACCTTATCTTTCAGATCCGGGGGGACACTGTTCGATAGAAGAATCGTAGCGGAGGATTTATCGTATTGAGCGGAATACTTGAGGGGAACATCCTGACGCTGCATCAAGTAGTTAATAAGTACCGTGCGGCGGGGTTGTCCGTCAATAGAAAAGAACACGCGTCCTCTTTTATTGACATCGCTGTACGTCAATGCAACCTGAACCAAATCCCTTTCAGGAATTTTGATCTCGGAGATAGACGTAGGCAAATCCACAAGAATTGGATTCTCCGTTTTGAATTTTGTGGTAAGCATAAAAAACGTGAGCAACAGGAACGCGACATCGCACATCGCGGTCAT
>CAIYOV010000131.1 GCA_903927935.1 uncultured Bacteroidota bacterium
ATGATACAATAGATACAAAAGACCAGAACGAAATTCAGGATGTGATTACCTACAAAGCAGCCGACTCGATTGTGTACGACATGAACACCAAGAAGATGTATTTATACAATGGCAGCGATGTGCATTATCAGAAAATACAACTGAACGCCAATCTTGTTGACTTTGACTGGAACACATTCACGCTCACTTCGCAGGGCAGTATAGACAGTTCCGGTCAGTTGCGGGGCAATCCTGTTTTTTCAGATAACGGCAAAGAGTATAAGGCCAAGAAGATGAAATACAATTTCAAAACCAAAAAAGGAATTGTATTTGAAGTGCTCACTAAAGAAGGTGAAGCATACATACACAGCGAAGTGGTAAAGAAGAACGAGTTTGATGAATGGTACGGGCAGGGGGCTAAATACACCACCTGCGATTTGGAAGACCATCCGCATTTTTATTTCAAGGCAAGGAAGGTGAAAATTGTCCCCGATAAGGTAATGGTAACCGGTCCGGCTAATTTATGGGTGGGCGATGTGCCTACTCCACTTTATTTACCCTTTGGCATTTTCCCGGTAAAGCAAGGTAAACGTTCGGGTATTGTTTTGCCCGAATACGGACAGGATGCCATTCTTGGTTTTTTTCTCCGTAACGGTGGATATTACTGGGCAGTGAACGATTACCTCGGTTTAAAGTTTACAGGTCAGGTGTCTACTAACGGAACCGTTGGTGCAGGATTAAATGCTCAGTATGCACTTCGTTATAAGTTCACCGGTTCGCTTAATTTCTCCTATCTCCGTTCACGACCCTACGACCCCGACTTGCCAAATGCAAAATCAACCAACTCGTACAGCGTCAGTTGGTCGCATACGCAGGATTCGCGCTCACTTCCTAATTCCAGCTTTGGTGCAAGTGTGCAAATGCAATCAGCTGATTTCTATCAGGCCAGCCGTATAACCGACACCCGTTTGCTGAATACTTCTTTCAATTCCTCAGTAAATTTCGGGCACGTTTTTGTCGGCACTCCGCTATCACTTTCTATAGGTTTGCGGCACGAGCAAAATTTACTGAACCGCACCATTGGGTTTGGCTTGCCAACCATTCGCTTATCCATGTCGCGTGTGGCTCCTTTTAAAAGTAAAATTCAAACCGGTGCACCCAAGTGGTACGAGAGTATCGGATTTACTTACTCTTTCGAGTTTCAAAACCGGGTAAACACTTACGATTCTATTTTGTTCCGTGCAGAAACAGCCGACAAATTCCGTTTCGGTATCAATCAGAATTTCAGTATTGATGCTCCGCTGCGCATATTGAAGTATATCAACATTACCCCATCGTTCAGTTATCAGGAGCGCACTTATTTTAAAGGCATTGAAAAATCCTGGAACCCCGATACCAGTTATGTTATGCATAGTGATGGTCGCGTGGATACCATTAACGGACAAATAAAAACCGACACCATCTGGAAGTTTAACTCAGCGCGCAACTTCACTACTTCCATTTCGCTTAGTACTAAAGTAGTAGGCATTTACAAATTCAACAACAAATACATAAAGGCACTTCGCCATGTATTCACCCCGAGTGTTTCGTTTGTTTACAACCCCGATTTCAGTAAAGATTTCTGGAAGTATTACAAATATGTACAGAAAGATGCAGCGGGCAACCGGTTGAAATATTCGGTTTTTGAACCGGATGCCATTTATGGCGTACCCGGTGCCGGTCAGGTAGGGCAAATGAACTGGAGTTTGAACAACAACTTCGAAATGAAAACCTATTCCAAGAAAGATACCGTTAACCACGAGCAGAAAATAGGCTTGCTCGATCAGGTGAATTTAAGCGGGGGCTATAATTTTATTGCCGACTCGTTGCGGCTACAGCCCTTTAATCTTTCTATAGTGGCAGCCCGAATTTTCAATCTCATCAACCTCAACTTCAGCGCGCAGTTCGACCCTTATGCCGTGGACTCCAACAACCGGAAAATAAACACTTTTCAGTGGACCAAACACCGGCAACTGCTTCGTTTTGCTACGGCTAACATCAGTGCCAGTATGTCGCTGCACTCTAAACCTAAGCCCCAGTTGCCCAATAACTACGCCAGCCCTCTGCTCATGGGCGATTATGTTTCGTACAACCCCGACCAGATTTACAATTTCGAAATTCCATGGAATTTATCGCTGGGTTACAACTTTAATATTTCAAAGGGAACCACCTATAACCCCGACACTATTCTTACCGTTCAATCTATCCACGCACAGGCCGATTTTAATTTAACCCCGCACTGGAAAGTTGCCCTTAGTACCGGTTTTGATATTTCCAGAAAGCAAATGACCTTAACCAACCTCTCTGTTATCCGCGATCTGCACTGCTGGGAACTTTCCTTCACCTGGACTCCCGCGCTGCCAACTTTCAAGTCACAGCAGTTTACTATTATTCTGCATCCTAAATCTGCAACCCTTAAAGATTTGAAACTTCAGAAAAAGAATTCGCTGAAAGATTTGTAGAAAAGTATTCATTGTCAAATTATCACATAACTAAAAGTTCTTCCATGTATTATCTTATCCTTGCGCCCTCAAAAAATAAACGCATTAATGAGTAATAGGAAGAAAGTAAGTATTGGCGATTCGGGTATAGCCGGAGCCGGTAAAGGATTATTTGCAGCAGAAGATATCAAACGCGGTCAGTTAATATTACCGGTTACCGGTCCACGATATACACCCACCGAAATTGAAGAAAAACACCTAGATAACAACTACCTGCTCGAACTAAACGATGGCTCCGGTGACTGCATCGAAGTAATCGGAGAAGCCCGTTACGGTAACGATGCCAAAGGTTTAAACAACAATTCAGGCGCAGTAAACAATGCACAGTTCTGTTCTGCTGAAGACCACTCCATGTATCTCGAAGCCACCAGACGCATCTCTAGCGGACAAGAGATCTTAGTGAATTACGGCAAAGGATACTGGAACGGGTAACCGTATTTCAAAAGCCCCCTTCAGTCTATTTAGGAGTTTGCATTTAGCTGTTCAAGTCCCCATTAGGGGTTTTAGGGGTTTGTATTCAGTTGTTCAAGTCCCCATTAGGGGATTTAGGGGTATTCTCTATTAGCTCTTGCCGGTGAAGCAAAAGCACCTCCACCATCTCTTTATTGTTTTGCATTAACCCAAACAAATTCCACCGGGCAGTGGTTTTTTTTAAGAACGAATAAAACTTCAAACTATACAAACCGGTAGCAGGTATCAGCAAAGCAAAAACAAGGGTAACCCAAACGCTTTTCGAAAGCAGCGCAATAATCAGCAATTGCAGCAGGTAATATCCAATCCAGCCAAACATGCCTATCACAAAATTGATAGAGGCATGAAAATGCACCTGCTTTACTTTCTTATCAGCCGTGCGGTAAGCCAACCGGTAAGGCAGATAGTTGAGCGCGATACCCAACAGGTGCAGCAGCATACCCGCACCGGCAACAAACAGATCTTTGGCCGAAGAAACAAAAGTCAGTCCTTCTATGTTTTTCGGGGTAAATAAGCGGTGAGGTATCTGCAGTTTATCTAATGTTTCATGATAATTGCGCAGTTGATGTTTAAATGCCTTTAAACTATCATGGTCGCGGTTATGCATATGATTGATGGCATTAGCAAGGCGGCAATTTGCTTTGTAATCATCCTCCAGCTTACCGGTATTTAAGCCTTTGCCTTGCATCAGCA
>CAIYOV010000132.1 GCA_903927935.1 uncultured Bacteroidota bacterium
AGAAGAAACTAATTTGATGAGCGACCGTCCTGTCAATTTAACAGTGAAAGAAAATCTGTTGGTTTATTCTGACCGTGGAAATAATTTCTGGTGCTGGTATAAAGGAAAAAAATACTGGTTAGAGCGTTACATTCCGGAGAGTTATTTAGTCGACAATGACATTGTAGTTTATAAGGACATTAACGGACGGCTGAAAGCATTTTATTATGGCGAACAAATGCAGGTAAGCGACCAGATGGTAGATAAGTATAACTTATACAATGAAGCGGTCATGTATTCCATTCAACCGTATCAGACAAAAATATGGTGCAACAAGAAGACTTATACCTTCGAATAATCAGATTTATCGTCTTCTTCCTCCCAAGCCTAATACACCGAGTAGCCCTCTTGTAACTTCACGAATAATTATTTTACCTGCACTGCTTTTTGCAAAGTCACCAACGGCACCAACTCCTTTTTCAATCATACTTGGCTCGTTGTTTACCGGTGGCTGAACAGTTTGATTAGTGTTTGTGTTCACTGAAGTGTGTGACACAGCGCTGTTTAATTTGCCGGATAGAATTTCAAAAGCACTGTCTCGATCAATCACTTCATTATACTTCTTTACTAAGGATGATTTTGCGTTAATGGTTTCAATCTCCTGCGCAGTTAAAACATCCATACGGGAACGTGGTGCCTGTAAAAGAGTGGCGGCTAATGGCGTGGGATTTCCCTTTTCACTTAATACCGTTATTAAAGCTTCACCCATACCGAGCGATGTAAGCAGATTTTCAGTATCATAAAAATCAGATAACGGATAGTTTTCTGCGGTAAGTTTTATTTGCTTTCTATCCTTAGCTGTAAATGCGCGAAGCGCGTGCTGCACTTTCATACCCAACTGGGCGAGAACATCATCGGGAACATCGGTTGGATTTTGAGTGCAAAAGAAAATACCAACCCCCTTTGAGCGAATAAGTTTTACAATAGTTTCTATCTGGTCAAGCAAAGCCTTGCTGGCTTCTTCGAATATCAAATGCGCTTCGTCAATGAAGATGACAAGTTTGGGTTGGTCCGCATCGCCTTCTTCCGGAAAAGTGGAATAAATTTCCGCCAACATGCTCAACATGAACGTAGAAAACAGCTTAGGCTTATCCTGAATATCTGTCAGGCGCAGGATGGAAATAATTCCTTTACCGTTTTCATCAATACGAACTAAATCATCTACTTCAAAACTCTTTTCACCAAAAAAGGTTTCTGCCCCCTGCTGCTCCAACTCAATTATTTTGCGGAGAATAGTTGAAGTGGTAGCTGTTGAAACTTTTCCGTAATTCTCTTCTATCTCTTTTTTGCCTTCACCGGTAAGATAGTTCATCACCTTTTTAAAGTCTTTTAAATCGAGCAGCGGAAGTTTTTTATCGTCACAATATTTAAACACAATAGCTACCACACCTTCCTGAGTATCGTTTAACCCAAGAATTTTAGAAAACAAAACCGGCCCGAATTCTGAAACTGTAGCGCGAAGACTTGCACCTTTCTCTTTAGATAGTGTCAGAAATTCAACGGGACTGCCTTGTGCCTGCCAGGCAATTCCTATTTTGTTTTGTCGCTCATCAATTTTAGGATTAGATGAACCAGGCATGGCAATACCTGAAAAATCGCCTTTAATATCCATTACTAAAACAGAAACCCCTTTATCTGATAATTGCTCAGCCAGAACCTGGAGTGTTTTTGTTTTACCGGTACCTGTAGCACCTGCAATTAAGCCATGCCGATTGAAGGTTTTAAGAGGCGCTTTTACTAAAGTATTTTCAATTGCATTGCCATCGAGCATAGCAGCACCCAGCACAATAAAATCGCCTTTAAAATCATATCCGCTTGCAATTGATTCTTTAAATTTATTGGTATCCAACATAGTTTTTCGATTTGCGAACGAATATAATTGAAGGTTTGAAGTGCTAAAATTTGTTTTTAAAACCTCTAAGGTTTATCATCTTCGCACCCGCGTTGAAATCTCTTTCACTTCCTTTTACTCCTGGCATCCGCCACATGTTGTTAAGCACATTCAGTTTTGCTGTAATGAATGTATTTATCAAAAAGGTGAGCAACATTCCGGCAATGGAAATCGTTTTCTTCCGATGCTTTGTTTCCATGCTTTTATGCTTTCAGATTATATATAAGGATAAAGCAGACTGGAAAGGCAACAATCGAACTTTATTATTAGCGCGTGGCATCTTCGGGACCATTGCGGTGTATGCATTTTTCATTACGCTTCACAACATGCCGTTGGGTACAGCCGTTACCATTCAATATCTCTCTCCTATTTTCACTACCATCATTGCCATTTTTCTTTTGAAAGAAAAAGTAAAGCCTCTACAATGGGTTTTCTTTATCATTTCATTTGCAGGTGTATTAGTAATAAAGGGATTTGATAGTCGTATATCGCTGATGATGCTCACTATTGGAATTACCTCTGCCCTTGCTTCGGGTTTTGCGTACAACATGGTGCGGAGTTTAAAAGCGAAAGAACATACCATGGTAGTGGTGCTTCACTTTCAACTGATAGGAACCTTAGTCGGTTTTTTATTTACGATTTTCAATTGGCAAACTCCACAAGGCATGGAATGGTTCTACCTGATCATGATTGGTGTTTGTACACAGATTGGACAAGTTCAATTAACAAAAGCTTTGCAACAGGAAAAAATTGCGAATGTTACCATCTTCAATTACCTCGGCATTCTTTATGCGTTGTTTGCCGGCTTTATATTCTTCGGTGAACATTATGAAGGTTTGACATTGTGGGGAATAGCACTGGTAATTGGTGGAGTTCTGATGAATTATTTTTATCAGCATAGCACGAACAAGATTATTGTTGAAGAAGAATTAACAACAGTTGAGGAATGATTGGAGAACATATGTATCCCGAAGCTTTTTTGAAAAGAATGAAAAATATTCTGGGTGATGAGTTTAATTCTTTTGTTCAAAGTTTAGAAGAGTCCTCTCCTACATCTATCCGGCTAAATCCGTTTAAAACTATTTTAAAATTTGAGGAAGAAGAAAAAATTCCGTGGTGTATGAATGGTCGTTATTTGAATGAGCGTCCCTCGTTCACGTTTGATCCATTGTTTCACGCAGGCACTTATTATGTTCAGGAGGCGAGTTCTATGTTCATTGAACAGGCTTGGAAACAAATCAATCCGGACAATGAACCAGTTCGTGTATTGGATATGTGTGCAGCACCCGGAGGGAAATCAACTCATCTTCTCTCTTTGATGAATGAAGAAAGTTTGCTCGTGAGCAACGAAGTGATTCCAAACAGGAATAAAGTTCTTCAGCAGAATTTGGTGAAATGGGGAACGGCTAATTGCGTTGTTACTCAAAACAAACCAGAAGATTTTTCGGCTCTCGAAAATTTTTTCGACATCATTTTAATTGACGCACCTTGCAGTGGCGAAGGTTTGTTTAGAAAAGATAAAGATGCTATTCGCGAATGGAGTGAGGAGAATGTAGCGATGTGTTCCATCCGGCAAAAAGAAATTTTAAAACATGCAGTTGCCTGCTTAAAACCGGGAGGTTTTTTAATCTATTCTACCTGCACCTTTGAACCAGATGAAAACGATAATCAATTAGCGGATTGCGGATTGAGGATTGTAGATTTAGAAATACAGAAATTCGGACAAGTAAAAACAAAGCTCGGTTACCAGTTCTACCCCCATAAAATAAAAGGAGAAGGTTTTTACATTTCTATTATGCAAAAAGAAGGTGGCGAGACCACCAAGCATGAACAACAAACAACAAACAACAAGCCTTCTCAATTCTCGATACTTAACACACAATACTTAAAACAAGCGGACAATTTTCAGACGCACACAAAGAATGATATGCTCTTTGCTATACCCAAAATGCTGATGAACGATTTCCTGATTATTGAAAAACATTTCTATATCCGCCATGCCGGGATATTTATGGGAACGATTAAAGGAAAAGATTTTCTTCCCTCGCATGATTTAGCTTTGAGTAATTACGTCAAAGTTGATTTGCCTGCAATTGAATTGAATCACGAGGATGCTATTACTTACCTGCGATGTGAAAGTCCCAAAATAAAACCCGAACATCGCGGTTGGTGTTTAATAAAATATCAAGGCTATAACTTAGGCTGGATAAAAGCCATAGAAGGACGATTCAATAATTATTTTCCTAAGGAACTACGAATTTTAAAACGATAAAAGTATATGCAAAAACATCCGGCAATCATTCTCCATAAAAATAAAACACAAGCAGTTAAGCGATTTCATCCATGGGTCTTTTCCGGTGCTGTAAAACAAAAAGACGGCAATCCAGATCAAGGAGATGTAGTAGAAGTATTTTCGGAAGATGGCGAGTATTTAGGTATCGGGCACTTTGGAACCGGTAGTGTTAGCGTGCGCATCTTCTCATTTGATAAAGTTTCCTCGCTCGATGATTTATGGAAAAAGAAATTGCAAAACGCATTTCTTTTGCGCAGAAACATAGGATTAACAGAAAGCAAGACCACCAATGCTTACCGACTGGTAAATGCCGAAGGTGACGGCATGCCTGGCTTAATTATTGACTTTTATAATGGGACTGCTGTAATACAATGCCATTCAAAAGCAATGAATGCCGAGAAAGAAAAGTTTGTAGAAATTCTGAAGCAGGGATATGGAGATCGGTTAAAAGCTGTTTATGATAAAAGCGCAAACACGCTTCATCACAAAGCAGAAACTGAAACTCAGAACCCGCAATACACCGATGGTTATCTCTACGGCAAACAAAGTGAAAGAATAGTTCTTGAGAACAACCACCGGTTTGCTGTTGATTGGGAGCAAGGGCAGAAGACAGGTTTCTTTATTGACCAACGCGATAACCGTCAACTGCTTTCGAATTATGCGAAGGATAAAAAAGTATTGAACACCTTCTGTTACTCTGGAGGATTTTCGGTTTACGCTTTAAAAGCAGGAGCTACTCTTGTTCACTCGGTTGACAGTTCTGTTAAGGCCATTGAGCTAGCTAACGAAAATGTAAAATTGAATTCATCTACCGGTGTCCACCAATCATTCGCTTCCGATGTTTTTGATTTCATGAAAGCTTCTACTGAAGAATATGATGTGATTGTTCTTGACCCGCCTGCTTTTGCTAAAGGGCAATCGGCACGTCATCATGCGATTCAGGCATATACACGCCTCAATCATGCGGCTTTCAAAAAAATAAAAAAAGGTGGCATTGTGTTTACTTTCTCTTGTTCACAAGTGGTGGATCGTGAAATGTTTACCGGTGCAGTGACCTCTGCGGCTATAGATTCTCATCGAAACATAAAAGTGCTTCATCATGTTTCGCAACCGGCAGACCATCCGGTGAGTATTTTTAATCCCGAAGGACTTTATTTAAAAGGAATGGTTGTATACGTGGAGTAGTGTAGTTAAATACATTTAAAGAAAGATTCGGGGTGCAACCTTCTATGGTATTATCAGTAACTAGCGGTTAAGATATTTTAACTGCTTTCCTCGTGCAATGATATTAGCCGTTTAAAGAATTAGAATATTTTTGACATCGTTAAAAAAATAGCTATGAAGAAAACCGTTTCTACTACCATTCTATCCTGTTTAATGTTTGCGCTTGCATTTGCAACTACAAACAAAACTCCCATGAACATCAAACTGACCGTTAAAGGTCTTGAGGGTTCAAACATGATTCTTGCCAATTATTATGGCGACAAACAGTATGTAAAAGACACTATCAACTTCGACAAGAAAGGAACGATTGTTCTGAAAGCCGATACCACTTTACCCGGTGGAGTTTATCTGGCTGTGTTCCCTGCCCTCGGTAATCGCTATTTCGAATTTATCATCAGTGAATCTGTTTTCTCCATTGAAACCGATACCAACGATTTGACCGGCCACGTGAAAGTTACCGGCTCAGTAGAGAACGGTTTGTTCTATGATGACATGAAATTTTTGGGCAAGATGAAATCAACTTCTGATTCTCTTGGAAAACTTTATAAAGAAGCTAAGGATCAGAAGGATAAAGATAAGTTCCGCGACCAGTTGGTAAAAATTGATCAGGATGTGAAAGCAAAACGGAACGAAGTGGTAACCAAGAACCCTACTTTATTTTACGCCAAGCTTTTAAAGGCAATGAAAGATATTGATGTGCCTGATGCTCCCCGCGATGCTAAAGGTGCCATGCTTGATTCTACTTTTCAATGGCGTTATTACAAAACTCACTATTGGGATAATGTTGATTTAACCGATGAGCGTTTGTTGCGTTGCCCTGTTTTTCATAATAAACTCAAAACATTCTTTACACAAACTATAGTTCAAGTGCCCGATTCAATTATAGCAGGTGGCGAAGAGTTATTAGCGAAAACAGATAAGAAAAATGAAGTGTATCGTTATATTCTTACTTACGTTTTCAATGAAATGGCTAATTCAAAAATCATGGGATTTGATGCAGCTTATGTGCATTTCGGCAAGGCATATTTCTGCAAACAGGATTTAACTCCATGGATTGACACCGCTAAACGTTTCAAAATTTGCGACCGCGCAACACGTCTGGAACCTGTATTAGTTGGCAAACCTGCTCAGCGTTTAATTCTTCCTACCGATTCTACCGAAATGCAGTGGCGCTCATTGCAAGATGTAAAAGCAAAATACACCATCCTTGCTTTTTGGGACCCGGATTGCGGACATTGCAAAAAAGAAATTCCGGTATTAGTGGAAGCATATCATAACCTAAAGAAGAAAAATATCAGCGTTGAGGGATACTCTCCTGCCATTATGGAAATTGATAATTACAAGGATTGGGTAGAGTTCATTCAAAAAAATAATCTTGATTGGATTAACGTGTGCGATAGTAAACGTCACAGTAATTTCCGTTTTGAGTGGGACATTCAAAGCACCCCGCAAATTTATATTCTTGATCAGAATAAGGTGATCAAAGCACGGAGAATCGGTGCTGACCAGGTAGAAGATTACATTATGCACCTAGAAGACCCAAAATATGTAGGGAAACTGTCGAACAAGGTTCATGATGAAGACAAACAGGAAGGAACAGACTAATAAATTAGAATTCGGAAACATAAACAGAAGCGGAAATAAACGGAAGTTTTTTCCGCTTTTTTATTTTCAGTAATTCATCGATTGTAGAGGCATCTTATTAAACTGCACTAACTGTATTTTTTAGGATAGAAGGCATTGATTAATTTCAGTATGTCTAGCAAATACAAAAAGCGCATGTTTAAAACAACTCTTTTATTTATACTACTTGGAGGCTCAGACAAGGAATATGACGCTACCGCTCGGTATAACGACAGCTTGCTCATTTATAACACTTACCGGTCGTCAATTGAAGTATTGAAAACGCTTAAAGAAACCGAGAGGCAACGTTGGTATGAATCAGATGCTGCTAACGACCGTCTTACTACCTGTGCTAAACTTCGACTAAAAAAATTCAACCATCAAAATTATGAACCTGTTACCATTTTTGAACGGGTAGGGATGGGTGTTGCTCATGTTTACCCAAGACCAGGAAGCACCGAACATAAAGCACCGGATGCTTTTGCAAAAAGTTCAGTTCCCAAGTATCACTTTGTAGTGTATGACAAGCAGACGCATTTTTTGAGTAAAGAAAATTGTCAATCGAGGATTCCCTATATCCTGAAACTTGTATTTGACCAAGGTCGTTTGCTCTTTACCGATAAGTTAAACCCGGTAACTTTCGAGAAATTAATTGCTGACAATATAGTAGAGTAGGAATTGCTGATCTTGAATTGAAAAAAGCGGAAATAAACTAAAGTATGTTTCCGTTTTTTCAATCATATCAATCCTTATACAATTCAACTACATACGAGGAATATCGTTCTGTAATTATTTTGCGTTTTACTTTCATGGTGGGAGTTAACTCACCGCCTTCTACAGTCCATTCAGTGCTTAACAAGGCAACCTTCTTCACCTGTTCCCATTTTCCAAAATCCTGATTGTACTTTTCTACTTCAGCATCGATGAGCGCCTTTATTTTTTCGTTTGTAACAATCTGCTCATTGCTGGCAAAACTTTCCCCGTTCTCTTTTGCCCAGTCGTGCAGGTTAAGAAACGAAGGAACTATAAGCGCTGTAATGTATTTTTTGTCATCGCCACCCACTACCATCATTTGCTCAATGTAGCGGCTCTCCTTCATTTTGTTTTCTATAGCTTGCGGAGCAATGTATTTTCCTCCGGCAGTTTTAAACAGTTCCTTTTTACGGTCGGTGATTTTCAAAAATTTCTTTCCAAAATGGTCTACCCATATACCAATATCACCGGTATGAAACCAGCCATCGCTGTCAATTACTTCTGCAGTTAAATCAGGACGGTTGTAATAGCCCTTCATAATGTTCGGTCCTTTAGCCAGTATCTCTCCGTCTTCTGCCATTTTAATTTCAACACCCGGAATAGGAATCCCTACCGTGCCGGTGCAACGTTCATTTTCAGGTAGACGGTTAGTGCAAAGTACCGGTGATGTTTCTGTTAAGCCATATCCTTCAATTACCTGCACACCGGCTGCAGTAAACAGTTTTATCAGCCGCGGCTGCATAGCTGCAGCACCGGTAACTATAAATTCGATATTACCACCTAATGCTTCTTTCCATTTACTGAAAACGAGTTTCCGCGCAATACCTAATTTTAAATTATACCATAAACCCTGATTTACTGCCAATTCGTATTGCGCACCTAAATCAACACTCCAGAAAAAGAGTTTTCGTTTAAATCCAGTTAACTCATTTCCCTTTGCCATAATTTTTTCATACACCTTTTCTAACAAGCGCGGAACGGTAGAGAAACAATACGGCTTTACTTCTTTCAGGTTCTCACCTATGGTTTCAAGGTTTTCGGCATAATGAACAATAATTATAAAA